>NZ_VPEC01000006.1:0-109997 GCF_013417355.1 Acinetobacter sp. YH12255 | reverse complement strand
TTGTGCTGGCGACAATAGCAAGAGTGAACCACCTGATCCCTTCCCGAACTCAGAAGTGAAACCTCTTTGCGCTGATGGTAGTGTGGGGTTACCCATGTGAGAGTAAGTCATCGCCAGCTCATTATTCAAAACACCCCCTGCATCAGCAGGGGGTGTTTTTTTATGTGCGGGATTTATAGCAAAATTAAAAAGTAAAAATAATATTCTGAATTTACTCAAAACACCCCTTAGCGAAATCGTTAATGGGTGTTTTTTGTTCTTGTAAATCAAATATTTGAGAATTATTAATTTGGGAAATATAAGAATTTGAAAGCCAATTCGTATGTTTTTTGGTAAAACTGTGTTATAAAAATTAAAACGGCATAAAAATTGCTTATAGAACAAGATTTTTAATTAAGGGGGTAATAATGAGACTATCAGTGGGCTTAAAAATTGCGAACTCGCTGTCATTAACTCCACAATTGCAGCAAGCAATTCGGCTATTACAATTATCGAGTCTGGAACTGGAACAAGAAGTTCAACTGCAACTTGATAGTAACCCTCTATTAGAAAAAGTTGAAGAACAGATTACTCTTGAACGCTTATCGACACTTGAATCAAATAATGAACACAAAGACCTAACTAATGAGCTCAATGCGGATCACCTTCCCGATGACCTACCTGTAGATACCGATTGGGATGATGTCTATACTCATCAACCTACCAGCTTAGGTGCGGCTGAATTCGAAGAGCGCGAAGACAATCGTCAAGGGCATCAGAGCTTACAGGAATATATGCTTGAGCAAATTAACCTGTTAAATTTTTCACAGCTTGATAAATTGATCGCTTATTGCATTGTCGATTCCCTGGATGACAAAGGCTTTTTAGATGCTGAGCTGACTGAAATTACTGCATCGGTACAACATCTTCTATCTTCGATGGGGAGTGAGGAGGAAATTGAAGATGATGAAGTTGCGGTCGTATTAAAGCATATTCAGCGTTTAGATCCGGTGGGTGTAGGGTCTAGAAGTTTGGCAGAATGTCTGTTGGTTCAGCTTGATCATTTACCTGCCTCAACGCCTTACCGAAATGATGCAATCAAGCTTCTACAACATTATGAATTACTGATTAGTAATGAACTTCCTAAACTGATTAAACAAACTGGGCTAAATCCAGAGCAGTTACGCTGTGCGGTAGATTTATTAAAAACTCTGAAACCTCACCCGGGCTTGGAATTTGAAAATAAAGAATCGGATTATCAGGTGCCAGATGTTGTGGTCATGAAAAAGAATAACGCTTGGCATGTCAATTTAAATCCGGATGTATTGCCAAAATTACGCGTCAATCCTTTCTATGCCAAAATGATTCGTCGTGCAGATCAAAGTGACGATAATCAATATTTACGTAACCAGATGCTAGAAGCAAAAAATTTCATTAAAAGCGTTGATGAGCGGCATAAAACATTATTAAAAGTGGCAACCTGTATTGTCGAACATCAGAAAATGTTCTTGGAAATTGGCGCTGAAGGGATGAAACCTTTGGTTTTAAGAGATATTGCCGAAGAAGTAGAATTGCATGAATCGACCGTATCGCGTGTGACCACCAATAAATATATGCTGACACCGCGTGGTTTATTTGAATTAAAATATTTCTTCTCGAGTCATGTGGGCACGACTTCAGGTGGAGAGGCTTCATCTACTGCCATTCGTGCCAAGATCAAAAAACTGGTTTCTGAAGAAAATGCCCGTAAGCCTTTGTCTGATAATGCAATCGCCAATATATTGAAAAATGAAGGGATTGATGTGGCAAGACGGACGGTGGCGAAATATCGTGAATCGTTACATATTCCTTCATCTTCTGAGCGAAAGGTCTTGATCTAAAATTTAAAATCTGGCTATTCTAAAGATTCATTATGACAGCATAATGAATCTTTTTTCTTTTGAGGAACAGTGAAAATGATTTGAATCAGTGCTTAAAATACGATTTTTGAGTTATAAGTTGCTGTATTTAAATTATTTTATATTGTGACTCTTCTAATCCTAACGAAGGTGAGGGATAGAACTATGCAAATAATAATTCGTGGACATCATTTATCTATTACGCCAGCAATTGAAGAACGTATAAAAACCAAATTTTCACAAATGACCAAGCATCTTGATCAGGTGAATAGTATGCAAGTGAAACTCTCTAAAGATCATCAAATTGATAAACGCTCCAGAAAAGGCAGTAGTAATCATATCGCAGAAGCGATTATCCGATTGCCGGGCATCGAGTTTTTTGCCCATGCCACAGCAGATGATATGTATACTTCCATTAAACTTCTGACAGAAAAATTAAAACGCCAGATCGATCGATATCGGGAAATACATTTACAGCAGCATGCTTTGGCTTTGTAAAGGACAAATGATGAAAAAGAGGTTTTAAAAGCCTCTTTTTTTTATATATATAATGTATGGATCCATGAATTATTTTTGCTATTTATAGTAAAATGGCTCGTTTTACACCCTTAGTCCTATAAGAGGTCTTGTGATGAATAATGAACAGCTCGCTGAAATTTTAGAAGCCGCTTTTCCCGAGGCGGATGTTGCTGTGAGTGGTCAGGGCGGAAAATTTGATCTCCGTATTGTGGATGATCAATTTGAAGGTAAGCGTCCAGTTGCACGTCAACAAGCTGTTTATGCTCCTCTCAATGCCCATATTGCCAGTGGTGCAGTTCACGCAGTGACAATTCGAGCAATGACAAAAGAAGAATGGCGCAAAGCAAGCTTATTTGGAGCTTAATAAATTAATGGATAAATTTTTAATTCAGGGCGGTATCAAGCTCGAAGGTGAAGTGCGTATTTCTGGTGCTAAGAATGCCGCGCTTCCATTATTAGCAGCAATGATTCTTGCCGATACGCCAATTACGCTCAAAAATGTTCCTGATCTGAAAGATGTGAATACATTGGTGAAGCTAATTGCCGGTCTTGGGATCACCATGACTTATGAAGGTGATACCGTTACTGCGGATACCTCGACATTACATAACCAGTTTGCACCATATGAGCTCGTGAAAACCATGCGTGCTTCTATTTTAGTGCTTGGCCCTTTATTGGCGCGCTATGGCAGTGCAAAAGTGTCTTTGCCGGGTGGTTGTGCAATTGGTTCACGTCCTGTTGATCAGCATTTAAAAGCGTTGGAAGCTTTGGGTGCAGAGATTGAAGTTGAAGCAGGCTATGTGCATGCCAAAGTCGATGGCCGTCTTAAAGGTGGCGAAGTCGTTTTCGATATGGTGACTGTCGGTGGTACAGAAAATATTCTGATGGCTGCAGTCTTGGCCGATGGTGTGACCACAATTCGCAATGCAGCACGTGAGCCTGAAATCACTGATCTTGCGCAAATGCTGATCAAGATGGGGGCCAAAATTGAAGGTTTGGATACCGATACGTTAATCGTGACTGGTGTTGAAAGTCTGCATGGCTGTGAATATGCAGTGGTGGCTGACCGGATTGAAACGGGTTCATATCTGGCGGCGGCTGCAATCACAGGTGGTCGTATCAAAACCACACACACAGATCCATCCCTCATGGAAGCTGTGCTGGATAAATTTGAAGAAATGGGCGCAGAAGTCACTCGTGGCGACGACTGGATTGAGTTAGATATGCTGGGTAAACGTCCGAAAGCCGTAAGCTTCCAGACCTTGCCACATCCAGAATTTCCAACTGATATGCAAGCCCAGATCATGGCTGTAAATGCCATTGCTGCAGGCTTTGCGACAATTTCAGAAACGATTTTTGAAAACCGTTTTATGCATGTTCCTGAGTTGGCCCGTATGGGGGCAAACATTCAGGTCGAAGGTAATGATGCTGTCGTAACTGGGGTAGAAAAACTTTCTGCCGCACCCGTAATGGCAACAGATTTACGTGCTTCTTTCTCTTTGGTACTGGCAGCACTTGCCGCTGAAGGTGAAACACTGATTGACCGTATTTATCACATTGACCGCGGTTATGAAAATGTAGAAGCAAAGTTACAAAATTTAGGTGCCCAAATTAAGCGAGTAAATTAATGAGCGATATGAGAAACGATGATCCAAACTTTGACGTAATGGGCAATTTTGATCATGGTTTAACTTTGGCATTAAGTAAGGGTCGTATCTTAAAAGAAACATTGCCACTGCTTGAAACAGCAGGGATTAATTTACTGGAAGATCCGGATAAATCACGTAAACTGATTTTCCCCACTACGCATAAACAGGTTCGTATTTTAATTTTACGTGCTTCTGATGTGCCGACTTATGTAGAAAATGGTGCAGCCGATATTGGTGTAGCGGGTAAAGATGTATTGATGGAACATGGTGCGCAAAATGTCTATGAACCATTAGACCTGAAAATTGCGGTTTGTAAATTGATGACAGCTGGTAAAGTCGGGATGCAGCGTCCTAAAGGTCGTTTGAAAATTGCGACCAAGTACGTGAATTTAACCCGGCAATACTATGCCAGCTTGGGTGAGCAAGTCGATGTGATCAAGTTGTATGGTTCAATGGAACTTGCACCATTGGTCGGTCTGGGCGATTACATTGTCGATGTGGTCGATACTGGTAATACCTTACGTGCCAATGGTTTAGAGCCACTTGAAGAAATCTGTAAAGTCTCTTCACGTTTAATCGTCAATAAAGCCAGCTTCAAACGTAAGCAAGCCTTGTTAAATCCGATTCTGGCTCAGCTTGAAAAAGCAGTCGAAGAACGCGAAAAGGCAAAACAGGCTTAAAATTGATTGCTTAAGAAACCGCCCAATCCGGGCGGTTTCTTATTTCTCTATATATCAGATTCTATTTAAATCCTTTCATCAATTTTACCCAAAGCTATTTTCAATAAAACTCATAGAGCTAGAGCACTATGTCTGCCGACAAAAGCCTAGAAAACAGGTAAACTAAAGCCTTCGAATTCAAACCTGATGGGTAAATTGATGCGACGTTTATCGACCCAAGATCAAAACTTCAAGCAAGCATTTGCTGACTTGTTGGCTTTTGAGACTGTGAATGATCCTGAACTTTTAAAAACTGTAGATCAAATTATTGCTGATGTTCGTCAGCATGGTGATGCACATGTTCTTAAACTCACTCAACAGTTCGATCGACATCCGGCGCATCAATTTTCAGAGCTAGAACTGACACAAGAGCAGCTCAAAGCTGCCTTTGAAGGTTTAACGACTGAAGTTCGTGAAGCACTGGAATTAGCTGCAGCGCGTGTGCGTGAGTTTCACCAGGCCCAAAAACAAGATGGCTGGACTTATGTCGATGCTTTGGGGAATACGCTCGGTCAGAAAGTGACTCCACTGGATCGTGTCGGGATTTATGTGCCGGGTGGTCTGGCATCTTATCCATCCTCAGTACTGATGAATGCAGTGCCTGCACATGTGGCGGGTGTCCCTGAAATTATTATGGTGGTGCCTGCCCCGAATGGTGAACTCAATCCATTGGTATTGGCTGCTGCATATTTGGCTGGCGTAACACGTGTCTTTACGATTGGTGGTGCACAAGCCGTTGCAGCACTCGCATATGGTACAGAAACCGTACCACCTGTCGATAAAATTACTGGTCCAGGTAACCGGTTTGTGGCTGCAGCAAAACGTGCGGTGTTTGGTCAGGTCGGTATCGATATGATTGCAGGCCCTTCTGAGATTCTGGTCTATGCCGAAGGCGAGAATAACGCTGAATGGTTGGCGATGGACTTATTGTCACAGGCTGAACATGACACTGTGGCACAAGCCGTTTTCATTACACCTGATGAAGCACTTTTAGATGCTGTTGAAAAGTGGATTGAAAAACACTTAGAAGCATTACCGAAAGCAGATATTGCACGTACTTCAATTGAGAACCGCGGTGCTTTGGTATTGGTAAAAGACCGTGCTGAAGGTGCTGAGCTGATTAACCAAGTGGCGCCAGAACATCTCATGCTATGTTTAGATGAAGCACAAGAGATGGCAGAAGATATTCGCCATGCAGGCGCGATTTTCATGGGTCGTTACACCCCTGAAGCGATTGGTGATTATTGTGCCGGGCCAAACCATGTCTTGCCAACTTCAGGTACAGCACGTTTTTCATCACCGCTGGGGGTTTATGATTTCCAGAAGCGATCAAGCCTGATCATGTGTTCACAAGAGGGTGTTAAAACCTTGGCGAAAACAGCAGATATTTTGGCACAGCAGGAAAATCTGGATGCGCATGCGAGATCGGCGCGTT
Organism: Acinetobacter sp. YH12255; assembly: GCF_013417355.1. Classification (NCBI taxonomy): domain Bacteria; kingdom Pseudomonadati; phylum Pseudomonadota; class Gammaproteobacteria; order Moraxellales; family Moraxellaceae; genus Acinetobacter; species Acinetobacter sp. YH12255. The sequence continues at coordinate 103,798 of NZ_VPEC01000006.1, read as the reverse complement.
ATCGTTACCAGTAATTAAAAATATAAAACCTCTCCCTAACTCTCTCCTACTAAGGAGAGGGGAAATATTATAAAGAATGAATATTCCTCTCTCTGAATGAGCTTTAAGCATTGTTTTAAAGTGAATGTAAGAGAGGTTAGGAGAGGGAACTTTGAGAATTTAAAAATGAATATCACCACAGAACAAATGCGTTTTTGGAGTCCTGACGTACGTGAATTAGAACCGTATACGCCGGGTGAACAGCCAAAAATCCAGAATATTTTAAAACTGAATACCAATGAAAATCCGTATCCGCCATCGCCTAAAGTGGTTGCGGCAGTGCAGCAGGTATTGGCCAATTCAGCTGACGTTTTGCGCCTTTATCCAGATCCAGACGCATCTGAACTTAAACAGGCGATTGCGAAACAGCAACATGTGCCTGTAGAGACGGTTTTTGTCGGGAATGGTTCGGATGAAGTTTTAGCGCACATTTTCAAAGCATTCTTTGTTCAAGAACAGCCATTGCTTTATCCAGACATCACCTATAGTTTCTATCCGGTATATAGTCAGTTCTTTGGGGTAAAAACCAAAATTTTACCACTCAATGATGACTTTGAAATTGTGGTAGATGATTATAAACAGGCCAATGGCGGTATCATTATCACCAATCCGAATGCGCCAACCAGTATTAATCTTGGCTTGGGTGCGATTGAAGAAATTCTGCAAGCCAATCCAGATTCAGTGGTGGTGATTGATGAAGCCTATGTCGACTTTGGCGCTGAATCGGCAGTCAAGCTGGTTGAGAAATACGAAAACTTAGTGGTATGTCAAACTACATCGAAGTCGCGTTCTCTTGCAGGATTACGTGTGGGTTTTGCCATTGCTCAGCCACATTTAATTGCAGCACTTGAAGCAGTCAAAAATAGTTTCAACTCTTATCCGATGGATCGTTTTGCCATTGCGGCAGCGGTGGCTTCTTTTGAAGATCAGGAATACTTTGAAGCACAAAATCATAAAGTCATTGCCAGTCGTGAAAAGTTGGTAGCTCAGCTGAATGAACTTGGTTTTAAGGTATTACCTTCGAGTGCAAACTTTATTTTTGCCACATTCGTATCTAAAGATGCAGGTGAGCTCGCGAGTGAGTTACGTGAGCGTGGTATTATCGTGCGTTATTTCAACAAACCTCGTATTAATCAATTCTTGCGTATTACGATTGGTACAGATGAGCAAAATCAGCGTTTAGTAGATACGCTAAAAAATGAGATTTTGTGTAATTAAAATCCTTTCTAGCCTCCCGTTTTAAAGGGAGGCATTCTCACCTTTATTAAAGGTGAGAAGCATTGCTGCGCAAGGGGGAGATTTGTAGTAAAAAGCGAATCTTAAAATTCACTTTTTATTTATTCAGGCTGATACCAGGTATTTAACAGATCAAGCATCGCTGAAACCTTATCAAAGCATTCTTGATATTCCGCATCACAATCTGAAGAAATGGTAATACCACCACCGGCCCATAAAGAAATATCTTCCTGATACTTTTGAATCGAGCGAATCAGAATATTCCAGGAGCCAGTGCCATCGAAATTGAAATAGCCCATAGAACCACAGTAAGCACCACGTGGTGCACCCTCAAGTTCTTCAATAATCTGCATGGCCCGAATTTTGGGTGCGCCTGTAATCGAGCCACCTGGAAGAGCAGACATGAGTACTTCAAAAGGATTGATATCTGCTTTTAAAGTCGCTTCAACTTCACTGACCATATGATGAACTTGATTGAAGCTTTCAATACTAAATAATTTCGGTGTTTTGACCGAGCCTGTTTCGGCATAAACACTTAAATCATTACGTAATAAATCCACAATCATGACATTTTCTGCCTGATCTTTTTCTGAGGCTTTTAGGGTCTGTCTGGATTGTTCATCGAGCACTGGATCAGTAAAACGGGGCATTGTGCCTTTAATCGGTTTGGTAATAATTTTTCGCTTCGTTTCAAAATCAATGAACAACTCGGGTGAGCAGCTTAATAATTCAAAATCACCAATACGCAAATAACCCGCATAAGGCGCTTCGGTTAATGTCCAGAAGGCTTGGGCGGTTGCTAAGAGGGAACCTTGTGCGCGACCATTAAATTCTTGTGTCAGATTAATCTGATAGCAGTCACCTGCAATAATATAATCCTGAATTTTCTGAAATGCCTTGCTGTAGACCGTTTTGGTCCAGCGTGAAGTACAAGGGCTTATTAACTGAAACGTCGGACGAATTTTATTTTGATTAAGTAAGTTCTGAATATAATCGAAGATCTGCTCTGCTTGTGGATCATCACTATAGAACATCCATCCCTCAGAGCTTAGTTTAATATAGGAAGAAAATTGACCGATAAATAAACCAGGTTGAGAGCGGTCCGGATACTGAATATATTGCTGAGCCGCATAATCATAGCCAATAAAACCGACATAACCTCCATGAAATCCATTCTTGTGAGGATTTCTTAATGCATCAATTTCCAAACTAAACTCAGATGATCTGGGTTGATATTGTTCAATTTCCACTCTTTGAAACGACTGAATATGTGATTGCTGCACAATAAAATATTCTTGAGCACAGCAGGCAATAAAAGGCTGACCATTATTATTTAAATACACCAGATGCCCCAATGTCTTTAATGCGGATAATACATCTGCAACCAGAGGTGATTTAAATTTTAAGGGGCGATGATAGAGAGCTTCGGTCATTCAGTTAAGCAGAGTTCAATATGACTCGCTATTTTATATCAAGAAGACAGGAAAATATTTTTAAATCATCAAATACCGTTTATCGGTAAGCATTGGATTGCGACCAACAACAGTTGATCAAATGATTGCTCGGAGATAACTTAGTTCTGCAAGCAAATTACTCAAGGAAAGATGTTTTGCGTTGTCAGAAAATAAAAAATACAGCGTGAACATTGAGTGATTCACAACCAAAAAAAATACTACTCTTGGGAGAGTAAACAATGAAAAAATTCACAAAATTAGTTCTGGCGACTTCAGTTGCATTTAGTGCCAATGCGATGGCGATGCAAGCTATGGATGAAGCATCTCTAAGCGAAACAACGGGTCAAAGCGGTATTACTATCGGGATCGGTATTTCAAAAATCGCTATTGAAAAGTTATTTATTCATGATAATGACGGTTTAGCTGTTGATAAAGGTGGGACAGGTACGGCAGGTGCAATCGTTATTCGCGGTACGACTGATGTAGCTCCTGATGCCGCTGCTCTTGCTAATCCGACTACTGCAACTCATGGTGTAGTAATTGGTGCTAACTATGATGATGGTGGTGCTTACTTACTTCAATCTCGTAATCTTGCTGACTTGGTGATTGATTCAGATGCTGGTGCAGGGGGGCTAATCCTTTCATTAATATTGCAGCACAAGTATCAGGTCTTGATATCAAGATCGGTCGAATTGGTGTAACTGCATCTGGCGTAAAAGGTGTAGGTGATAATGTAGATACAATTCGTCGAGGTGGAGGTGCGGTTATAAATGATATCCTCAGTGGTTTAGAAGTTAAAACAGGTGTGATGGATGCAAATATCCAATTAGGTGCCGCACCTCAAGGTGCGATGATCAAACTGAATACTAAAATGGTTGCTGGCCTAGAAATTAAAAATCTAGGTATTCTGGATAATTCAACTAAAGGTGTAACTGTGGGACTTTCAGGTACAACTCCAGTAACTACACGTGAATCTGGTGAGATCTTCATTGAAAGTATTAAAATTGCAGATTCGAAGGGCTTTGTTGCACAAAGATTTGAAATGCAAAGCGCCCCTAATTGAGCCAAATTTAAGGCGTAACTTGGGTAAGTGGTCGACCTAATTCCGTAAATCTGTTAAGGACTGCTACACGTACATGGATCTCATTCACTTGGCTATCAAAACTCCTTGCACTGAGTTTATCTCCTAATAATTTGATGCAATGCATCTTAGTTTCAACCAAACTTCGCCGATGATAGCCTGACCATTTTTTCCATAGTGTCCTGCCTAAACGTTTAACTGTTCGAAGTAATTCATTTCGTTCTAGCGAGCTGCTCTTTGTATCTCTCCATGGTTTCGCATTTTTTCTAGGTGGAATCACCGCATGCGCTTGCCGATCTGCAATGACCTGACGGCATTGCTTGGTGTCATAAGCTCCATCGGTATAAACAGAGTCAATCCGCTCATCTTGTGGAATCTGATCAAGTAAATCACCAAGCACCTGTGAATCACTGACATTATTGGTTGTAAGCTGAACTGCTCGTATTTGTAGGGTTTTGGCATCTATACCAATATGAAGTTTACGCCATTGGCGACGATATTCAGATCCATGTTTCTTGCGTTTCCATTCGCCCTCACCTAGAAACTTCATGCCTGTAGAGTCCATGAGTAGGTGTAACCCATCACGACTTTTCTGATAGCTTATCGCAATATCAATATGCTTTTGTCGTCTACAGAGGGTGGAGTACGAATATCACTGATATTCGGGGCTGCTCAGCCACAGAGTTTAATCAGGCTTTGAGCAAAGCCAGTGACCATACGTAAAGAAAGACGGAATAGAGATTTGATCATTAAACAGCATTGAATCGCTGTATCGGAATAAGTTTGATTTCGTCCGTGCTTGCCTTGTGGTTGTGCATACCATTGGGTCTTAGGATCAAACCAGATTGAAATATTTCCTCGCTTGATTAAAGCTTGGTTATACGAGGACCAATTGGTTGTGCGGTAGATTTTCTGTGTAGGCTTCTTCATTTGAAAATTATATCGCTAAAAAAGCCTTTACAGATAGGTTTGTGCAACAAAGCCTAATGGAAGTATTGATTTATATAAAATTTTCTCAATCCGCTATCTGGATCGCGCGGTATTTAAAACAGAGCAGAATGTAGCTAGTGGGGAGAAGTATATCTTCCCGATGTATGCCAATCTGGAGTTTAAGTTTAGTGACACAACGGTCAGTCCAGTCACTTTGGGGATTGTGATTGATAGTAATGGTGATGTGCGAACCAATATGCAATCTGAGAATAATCTTGCGACCGACCCAATAACAGGCTGTGAGGGCGATGTGCTTGATAACAATTTATTATTGAATGGCGTACAGCAATACCGGCTTGGAACTTTAGGCCGTGCATTTGTTCGTGATAAATCGGTTTCGATGCGTCTGATTTTGGCCAATGTAAAATTAGGGGATTTGAATGGTGCATTGGTTGGGGTCGACTCATGCATCCAGTCTTCACCAAATTCAAATGATTCGATTGTGATTGGCGGTGCTTTGCTGAATTTGTCCAATGTACTGGATACTGCTGCCGGTCAGAATGGGCGGGTCACCTTCCTGAATTCGGTCGGAGACGGCGTGCAATGGGCCAATACCTATGCCAGTTTCCAGAAAATTTATAACAATAATAATGAGGATGAAACGCCTGACGATATTGGTCTGGCCAAACGAAGCGGTGGGTCTGTTGAGTTTAAACTTGCAGATTGTTATCGCGTCAAAGCTAAAGCGTAATGTCCCATAAATAAAAAAATCCCATCTGCGTATGGGATTTTTTTATGCGCGCTCAATCTATTGGATTTAACCGGTATGATCCAGACGCGAACCTAAGGTTTCTAAATGCATCGGGAAAATATTATTTTTACGGTCTGCAAAATAATGTCTTAGTGTATGTTCTACACTTGGGAAAGCCAGCTCGGTCCACGGAATATCTGCTTCATCGAATAAACGTGCTTCGATGGTTTCCTCACCAGCACCAAATTTTCCATCAATCAGATTGGCTTTGAACAGCACATAAATCTGGCCAATACGCGGAATGTTATACATACAGTACAACTGCTCAATCTCCACTTCGGCTTCAGCTTCTTCACGGGTTTCCCGTGCAGCACCTTGCTCCATGGTTTCAAACAGTTCCATATAGCCGGCAGGTAAAGTCCATAAACCGTAACGCGGTTCAATGGCGCGGCGGCACAGCAGGACTTTATTGTCCCAGAGTACCAGCGCGCCACAAATGACTTTTGGATTAATATAATGAATAGAGCCACATGAATTACACACGCTGCGGATTTGTTGGTCGCCCAAAGGAATTTTTTCGGTCGTTTTATGTCCACAATTCACACAGAAGTTCATATTCATCATCAATGATAAAAGTAAGCTCAGGATAACTGAAAAATCAAAATTTGGCATCATTTCTATCCCGCTGAATCAAAAATCAGCTATGATGAAATTATGATCATGGCTAGGGCTGAAAGAATGGATGCGCGTGAGTTGACACAAAAGTTGCAGCAACGATTACGCTTTTCCAGGCGTATTCGATCTGCGCATGCTGCCGTGTTGATTGCGATCACCGATGAAGCTGATCCCAAAGTATTGCTGACCCGCCGTTCGGCCTATTTGAATAATCATGCCGGAGAGGTTTCGTTTCCGGGTGGCAAGCGCGATCCACAAGATACCAGCAATATTGTCGTGGCTTTAAGAGAAGCCTATGAGGAAACGGCATTAAATCCCTTTGATGTGCAGCTGATGGGGGACTTGCCCATGCAGAAAGCCCGTAATGGCATGCTGGTTAAGCCGATTGTGGGGCTGATTCCGCCGCAAGTGCAGCTGATTCCGCAACCAACGGAAATCGACCGGATTTTCTTTGCCTCATTGCAACATTTGCTTGAAGCCACGCCCACACCTTATGAAGTCCGCTTTGCCCAGCAATCTTTATATTTTCCAAGTATGCGGGTAGAAAATGAAGTGGTCTGGGGATTGACGGCACGTATGCTGATTTCTTTGTTCCAGTATGGATTGGATTATAAAAAAGACTGGCCATTCCTGCTCAATTCACCAAGTTTTAAACGCTCCAAATTTTTTTAACCATTGAACAGGATTTTATCAATGTTGTATAAATTTCAGGGACACACACCGACTGCTACACAGCAGCCATGGGATGGCTGGGTCGCACCAACGGCAACAGTAATTGGACAAGTCGAACTCGGGCAGCAGGTCAGCATCTGGTTTGGTGCCGTGGTACGGGCAGATAACAGTAAAATCAAACTGGGTGATTTCAGCAATGTGCAGGAAAATGCCGTGCTGCATACCGATGCCGGTATTGAGATGCAAATTGGAAATTATGTCACCATCGGACATCAGGCCATGTTACATGGCTGTACCATTGGTGATAACAGCCTGATCGGGATTCAGGCGGTGATTCTGAATCATGCGGTGATTGGCAAGAATTGTATTATTGGTGCCAATGCCCTGATTCCTGAAGGCAAGATCATTCCGGATAATTCGGTGGTGATGGGTTCACCGGGCAAAGTGGTAAAAACGCTGGATCAAGACAGTATTCAAAAGCTGAAAATGAGTGCCCTGCACTATGCCGGGCATTTTCAGAAATTTCAGGATCTGGAACAAGTTCAGCTTTAATACGATGTTCTAGAAAATCATGATAAGCCTAGAATTTTCTAGGCATTTTTGTATCTGTTTCGGGAAAATCTCGCGTAGCGGATATGAGTGGAGTATTATATCCGCGTTTTTTATATTCTCTGAATTAAGGTTGTGCATGAAAGTGCTGGCATTGGAGACTGCCAATGAGCAGTGTTCCGTCTCTGTGATCGATGATACTCAAGAACTATTTTTTCAGCTTGATGCGCGCGCCAAGGCACAAACGCAAACGATTCTCCCAATGATTGAACAAGGTCTGCAAGATCTTGGGCTGGCGATTGGTGATTTAACCGCGATTGCTTTTAGTCGTGGTCCGGGTTCTTTTAGCGGCGTGCGGATTAATGCCGCAGTCACGCAGGCGCTGGCCTGGTCAAATGATGTGCCGGTGATTCCGGTGTCGACTTTACAGGCCTTGGCGCAGGCAGCTTACCGTGTACATGGTCTGACTGAAGTTTCTGCCGTGTTAGATGCACGCATGAGCGAAGTTTATATCGCGAGCTATCAACTGGATGCAGAGGGGATCATGCAGCCGGTCGATGAAGAACAATTATTAAGTTATGCCGAAGGCAGTCAAGCTGTTCGGTTTACGCCGGTGGGCTCTGGTGCTGAGCTGGTACAAACTGAAGCTTCAATGTATAAAAATGTGCATGCGACCGCACAGGATATTGCCAGCATCGCACGTGCAGCAGCACACACAGAAAACTGGGTCAGTGCAGAATTGGCGCTGCCGGTGTATTTACGTGATAACGCGTGGAAAAAAATTCCTGAACAAGGCAAAGCATAATTAATTAGGATAAAGCATGGATCTTTTACTGCTACTCAAAGCGGCAATCATGGGTATTATCGAAGGTATTACCGAATTTTTGCCGATTTCCAGTACTGGCCATTTAATTTTGGCATCAGAATTAATGAATTTCTGGACCAAGGAAAAGAGTGATGTATTCGTCATTGCCATTCAAATGGGTGCCATTGCAGCGGTAATTTATGAATATTGGGCCCGTCTTTGGGGAGCAGCAACCGGAATTGTCAGCGGTGAGCCACAGGGTCGTCGCTTAGGGATCGGCCTGATTTTGGCCTCGATTCCAATTATATTGATTGGACTGACCTTGGGGCAAACGGTCAAACAGTTTCTGTTTAATGATATTGCCATTGCCATTGGTTTGATTGTGGGTGGCCTGATCATTATCTGGATTGAAAAACATCCGCCTCAAGTTCGTGCACATGAAGTTGAAGATCTCAGTATTAAAGATGCCATCTGGATTGGTCTGATTCAGGTCTTGTCCTTGATTCCGGGAACCTCTCGTTCAGGTGCGACCATTATCGGTGCGATGTTTTTAGGTGTATCACGTAAGGCCGCGACTGAATTTTCATTCTTTCTGGGTATTCCGGTCATTATTGGTGCCGGCCTGCTGGATCTTTATCAAAGTTATGATGTGCTAAATACTACTGAAGACTGGGCCGTGATCGGGGTCGGGCTTCTGGTTTCTTTTATTTCGGCACTGTTACTCATCCGCGCGCTGGTGGCTTATGTCGCTAAACGCGACTTTATGATCTTTGCCTGGTATCGTATTGCTTCGGGTCTGCTGATTTTATTATTTGCCTATACAGGTTGGAAATTATGGTAAGCGCGATTCGCTTATATGCCGAATCTGACGATCAACAGAAAGCACAGCACTTCGGGGCTGTGCTTTCTTCTCGTGGGGTGCAGGTCGAAATTGAAACGGTTGAAAAACTCAATGCACGTTTCTTTCGTCTGAATCCTGAACTGGCCTTATGTGTGGATGAGAATGGACTTTGGCTTTGTGCCCATGGCATGAAAATGCAACCGGACTGGCAAGCCGAGACCGGACGTTTAAAACGTGCATCTTTAAAATCTGAAATGATTGCACGTGCCTGTCATTTAGCCGAGAAACCGAGCTTGATCGATGCCACCGCGGGTCTGGGACATGACAGTTTATTGATGGCGCATTTAGGTGCCCAAGTCACGCTGGTCGAACGACATCCCATATTATTTACTTTACTTGAAGATACCCATACCCGTGCACAATCTGATGTATTTCTGAGTCAAGTCGTATCACGGATTCAACTGGTCTTTTCTGATTCAGCCGATTATCTGAAGCAGCAAGCCGAGCAGCATCGAACTGTAGATGTGGTCTATCTGGATCCGATGTTCCCGCAGCGGGATCAGAACCAGCAGGCGGTTAAGAAACAGGCGCAAGTCAAAAAACAGATGCAGCTCTTGCACATGCTTTTGCCTGAAGATGGCGAAATGGATCTGGGAGATAACCTGTTGGAATTGGCGCAAAAAATTGCCAAACGTGTGGTGGTCAAACGTCCACGTCTGGCGGTGTTTTTGGCAGAAAAAGAACCTCATCATCAATGGCAGGGTGATGCCTGCCGTTTTGATGCATATTTTCAGCATGAACTTGTGGCTGAATAAGATAATTGTTTCAATATTAAGCAAGGATTTGTTGTATATTTAACAATTGGCATTGATAAAACCGTTATCAAGCATAAACTTATTCAGCACCTTAGCGAGCCACTGATCTCCTTGAAATTCTATGATCGACTTTAAACCCTCCATTAATTTTTGGCACGATTTTAAGAGCAACCAAATTGCCGGGATGTGGTTATTTCTGGGATCTCGGCGTTCATTGCAACTGGTTCGTCCATCGATCATGCAATTGGTGTTCTGGGGGATTCTGGGTGGTTGTGCCAACAGCCTATTTAGCTGGCTCAGTTCAGGCCGTATAGGAGATTTTAACTCTCAAGGTCTGATTAGTTATGCACTTTGGCCTTTTATTGCGCTGATTGTGGGTATCTTTCTGTCGCAACGGATCAATAACCTGCGTTTGATGCTGGTGCCGGCATTGTTATGGCTGGTTTTAGATACTCATATCATGCTGTTCCAGTGCCTGATTCAATATCTGGGCGATCTGGACTATCTGCCTTATATCCTCTATGACTATATTCCGACCCTGTTTGTCATGTTATTTGTCTGGCAAAGTCTGGCTGTGGTCTGGGTAATTTCACGTGAATTAAAATGGCCGTGGTGGGAACGTGCGCTGATTATGCTGGCGACCTTGTTTACGCTGGTGGTCTGGCAAATTTCAGTCAAAGATCAACCGATCTGGAAAGTCGAAGAAATTCCACCGAGCTTTGCCGAAGATGCATTTTATGCGCAGCCAATTTTGCTGAATAAAGCCCTGGAAAATATCGAATACGGTGAATTTGCCCAATCGCACTGGTATTTTATGGGCGTGGCTGGCGCAAGTTATCAGGATGTATTTCATTCTGAAATCGAGCGGATTAAAGAGCAGTTTGATACCCGTTTTGGCACTTATGGCCGTTCTATTGCTTTGGTCAATCATCCGGCGACACGTACCACCCTGCCGATTGCCTCCAAAACCAGTATAGAACTGGCATTGCGCCGTATGGGCCAGCAGATGAACCGTGAAAGTGATGTGTTATTTTTATATATGACCTCTCATGGTCTGCCAAATGTGTTTGAAATGGAAAATGCGCCGCTGGATTTGGCCCAGGTCGATCCAAAATGGTTACGTGAAACACTGGATGCAGCAGGCATTCGCTGGCGTGTGATTGTGATCTCGGCCTGTTTTTCCGGCAGCTTTGCTTCGGCCCTGCAGAATGACAATACCCTGGTGGTTACGGCTTCGGCAGCTGACCGTCAGTCTTTTGGCTGCTCCAATGAAGCGGATTATACCTATTTTGGCCGTGCATTCTTTGATGAAGCGATGCGTGAAAATAGCAGTCTGCAAGCCGCGTTCGAACAGGCCAGAGATACCGTAGCAAAATGGGAATCAGCGCAAGGCTTCGAGCCTTCAGAACCGCAATGGGTGATTGGCAAGAATATGCAATTGATGTTGCCACAGCTGGAACAACGTTTATTTCCGCAAACCAGTACAATGACACAATCACCTTAGATCAATGTCATCAGCAGATATGCTGCAATCATAAGGAATATGCCATGGAACTCGTACAGAACAATAGGAGCTTTGAAGGTGAACAGCGGATTTATCGCTTTGATTCGAAAGCACTGAAAACATCGACCAAATTTGGCATTTATCTGCCGCCTCAAGCCCTAGAAGGTCATAGCTGTCCGGCATTGTTTTATCTGGCAGGCTTGACCTGTACCGAGGAAACCTTTGCGATTAAGGCACATGCGCAGCGTCTGGCAGCACAATTGGGCCTGATTTTAATCACACCGGATACATCGCCACGCGGTGAAGCTGTGGCAGAAGGCGATCACTGGGATATCGGTCAGGGAGCAGGTTTTTATATCAATGCCACCGAAGCGCCGTGGGCTGAACATTATCAGATGGAAAGCTTCATCGTCGATGAACTCTATGCACTGGTCACAGAAGAGTTTGTGATTCAGCCGGGCAAGATCGGCATATTCGGTCACAGTATGGGCGGACATGGTGCATTGACTCTGGCTTTTAAATATCCAGAAAAATTTAGTTCAGTTTCGGCTTTTGCACCGATCTGTGCACCAAGCCAATGTCCTTGGGGAGACAAAGCTTTCTCGAATTATCTGGGTGAAAACCGTGAAGAATGGCTCAAGCATGATGCGACTGCACTGGTTAAAGAGAAAGGGGCTTTATTCGCTGACATCCTGATTGATCAGGGTTTTTCAGACCAGTTCTATAGCCAGCTGAATCCGGCGCTGTTCCAGCAGGCCTGTGATGCCGTGAACCAGCCGCTGACCTTGCGTGAACATCAGGGTTATGATCATGGCTATTACTTTATTCAAAGTTTTATGGATGACCATCTACAGTTTCATGCGGTACAGCTTCAGCCTTAAATTTAACATTATTCATATAAAAAAGCCCTACTAGATATAAGATCATCAGGGCTTTTTATCGCTTATCTTTGCCAGTCTGCTGTTAAATCTTCCTGTCCCATGCGAATGAGATGATCCAGAACCACATTTTCCAGTTTATCGAAATCGGTAGATTCATCGCTACTTTGGATGGTCACCAGCAAGTGCTCAGTCTGAGGAATTAACATCAGCTCTGCACTCGGAAAATGAATCAGGAACTGCTGGTCTGTTTCTTCGATGGTAAACTTATGCTTCCAGTGATTGGCCAGGCGTTTGGCAAGGCGCTGCGCCTGTTGAGTCTGGATCTGGGCGGTACTTTGCATTCTTACTCCTCTAAACTTTTTATCCTTGTCAGGACTTTAAACCAAATTGAAAGGCATTCATAAGCCTTAAAGCGTTACACAGCGTTTTATTCTTGCAACATCAAGGTCACAGTAGCCGGACTGGATTTGTTATAATGAGAAAAATCCAATTTTAGCTAGCCAGGTTCTCCCATGTCCAAGCCATATTTAATTGCACCTTCAATTTTATCTGCCGATTTCGCCCGATTAGGTGAAGAAGTCGAGAACGTCTTGGCAGCAGGGGCAGATGTTGTTCATTTTGATGTGATGGATAATCATTATGTACCGAATCTGACTTTTGGTGCAGGCGTTTGTAAGGCATTGAAAAACTATGGGATCAAAGCCCCGATTGATGTGCATTTGATGGTGAAACCGGTAGATCGTATGATCGGGGATTTCCTTGAAGCAGGTGCCGATATCATTACCTTCCACCCGGAAGCATCTGACCATATTGACCGTTCTTTACAGTTGATCAAATCGGGTGGTGCAAAAGCCGGTTTAGTCTTTAACCCGGCCACACCGCTGCATTATCTGGATTATGTATTAGATAAAGTAGATCAAATTCTGTTGATGAGTGTAAACCCGGGTTTTGGTGGACAGAAATTCATTCCGATGACTTTGGATAAACTGCATCAGGCCCGTAAACTGATCGATGCTTCAGGGCGTGATATTCAGCTGGAAGTCGATGGCGGTGTTACCCCAAGCAATATTCGTGCAATTGCCGAAGCGGGGGCGGATATGTTTGTCGCTGGATCTGCTATTTTTGGCAAGCCGGATTATAAAGCTGTAATTGATGAAATGCGTGCAGAATTAGCCAAAGTCGGTCAGGTTCAACTCTAATCGCTAAAAAGTAGTATGCACATAAATATGTGGATAACTTTATGGATAAGTGTGTAGATATCCATGTGGGTAACCATATGGATATGTTGTGTAAAATGTAATCATTTGTAGCCAGATTGATTATTCCTTAGACGAAATTTGTATAAAAAGAGCTCAAATCTGGTTCTTTTTATACCTTACAACCCCTCTTGTTTAGGGGGCGTTTATTCATCACAGGTTCATAATCATGTTAAATAAAAAGTGATCAATAGGTCTTAAAATTGTATTTCATTGTGTAATCTCTTTGCTCGTTATTTAAATTTAATGGATGTGTATAACTTGATATGCTGCACTTATTTTTGTGAAATTATTGTTGCTGAATTTGCCTGATCATAGGGGGTATTTCTGAATGATCATTTTGAATATCTACCATAATAACAGCAGCGACAAATGTCTTGAAGATTTGAGTAAGATCAGGTTAAGTTGCATCTCTAAGAGTCATGTTTTGTAAAAATAATCAGGTGTGCGTAATCTGGTTTTATAAAATTTTTTATAGGTAGGAGGAACGACCTCCCTTGTCTATTTCATGCTGAAATGCACAGGAAAAATCGTCAGGACGGCCTGATTCTTAGATAAAAGAGGAGGGCTGCATGGCCTGGATTGCACTTATATTCGCAGGTGTTTTTGAAATCGTTTGGGCATATTCCATGAAATTGTCCGAAGGATTTACCCGATTAACGCCAAGTATCATCACCATTTTCTTTATGATTCTCAGCTTTGCCTTACTGGCCTATGCCATGCGTACTTTGCCATTAGGCACAGCTTACGTGATCTGGACCGGAATCGGGGCTGTGGGTTCATTTCTGATCGGGATTTTAGTTCTGGGTGAGCCGACATCGGCCATGCGTATGCTAGCTGCAGTATTGATTATTTCCGGTCTGGTGCTGATGAAAGTATCTTCTTCATAATTTGTTTCAGCCTGTCTCGGTGAACTGAGTTAAAATAGAAAATAAACTCCGCTGATCCGGGACAGGGTGTAAGCATGAACTTAAGTTATCTCTATATGGATTCTCCAGTCGGTCAGTTACGACTGGTCGCGAATGACACCGCACTGGTAGCTGTGCTTTGGGATTGTGAACAGCCGAATCGGGTGAAACTGGCGACCTTGGTGGAAGATCCGCAGCATCCGGTATTGATTGAAACCAGACGCCAGCTTCAGGAGTATTTTGCTGGTCAGCGCAATGTTTTTGACTTGCCTTTGGACTTTGCCGGAACCGATTTTCAGAAAAAAGTCTGGCAGGCTCTGCTGAATATTCCTTATGGCCAGACCCGAAGCTATCGCGATATTGCCGAGCAGGTGGGTAATGTTAAAGCAGTGCGTGCCGTGGGTGCAGCCAACGGGAAAAACCCGATTTCGATTATTGCACCCTGTCATCGGGTGATTGGCAGCAGTGGTAAGCTGGTGGGCTTCGCCGGTGGTTTGGATAAAAAAGAAATTCTGTTAAATATTGAGCGAACGCATTAAGATCGAAGTCTTAAAATAAATGAAAATTAGAATATTGAACATTCCACATTACAGATATTAAGTTCGCTCTGGTCCAGTGTATGGTGGATTTTTCTGCTGTTCTTTGGCGTGATTGTTTTTAAATTATTTAAGCCATTTTTAAAAGGGAAATTAGGAGAATTTGCGGTTGCTGCCCATGTCAAACTGTATTTAAAAGACCCTGAATACATTCTGCTGAATGATTTGACCCTTCCAGATGGAGCAGGTGCCACCACACAAATCGATCATCTGCTATTAAGTCCTTATGGCATCTTTGTGATTGAAACCAAAAACTATAAGGGCTGGATTTTTGCAAGCGCGCGTCAGAAACAATGGACTCAGAAAATTTATAAAAACAGTTATACATTTCAAAATCCGATTCATCAAAACTATAAACACATCAAAGTTCTGGAACAATTACTGACTGATATTGTGGAGCCAGATCTTTTGCATTCCGTGATTGTATTTATGCCGGATGCGGTATTTAAAACACCAATGCCGAATGAGGTATTTCGCGGTGCAGGCTGGACCGATTATGTGAAAAGTTTTGATCAACAGATGATTTCTGAAACAAAATTAAAACGGATACAACTGCCTTTAGAAAAAGAGCTTTTAGAAAAATCCTGGAAAACCAATCGGGAACATGTAGAAAGCTTAAAACAGCATAAGCAGCCTTAAAATGATTTATAGAATCAAAAAAAGCCTTTGAATCATTCAAAGGCTTTTGCATTTACATAGTTGAAGCTTTCAGTTTTTCGGTAATCTCGGCCAGAACTTTAATCCGCTTTACTTCATTCCATAAGGCTTTGGCTTCAGGATAATGTTTCGACATCATGCCCAGCCATTGCTTGTAACGACCGACCATGCCAATTTCAGTTTTGGCGGAACCATTGATAAAGCGAATTTGCAGTTCCAGCAGTTCATTCCAGTTCATCAAAGGTGCATCTGAATTTTGGCGGATACATTGGGTCAGGTCGGGTGTGGTCACTGCACCACGGCCAATCATCAGGTCTTCGCAGCCAGATTCCAGACGACACTGTTTGGCATCGGTATTGTTCCAGATTTCACCATTGGCAATCACATTAATTTTCAATGCTTCACGGATCGGTTGTAACTGGTCCCAAAAAGCAGGTGGGGTATAGCCATCGGCTTTGGTGCGCGCATGAACGGTGACCCAAGACGCTCCCGCATCTTCAATAGCATGGGCATTGTCCAGCATAAAGTTGCGATCCATATAACCCAAACGCATTTTCGCAGACACCGGAATATGCGCCGGTACTGCATCTCGCACGGCTTTGACTAACTCATGTACCACTTCGGGTTCATCCAGTAAAACGGAACCGCCGCGATGACGGTTCACGGTTTTCGCAGGACAACCAAAATTCAGGTCAATCGCCGGTGCGCCCATTGCGGCAACTTTGGCTGCATTTGCTGCCAGCATTTCCGGATTATTTCCCAGAAACTGCACATGTACCGGCGTACCCGCCGCCGTCTTGCCATCATTTAACAGTTCCGGGCAGTAACTGTGATAAACATGATCGGGCAGGATAGAGTCGGTGACACGGATAAACTCGGTCACGCACCAGTCAAAGCTACCTACGGATGTCAGCACATCACGCATAATCGGATCGGTTAAGCCTTCCATGGGAGCAAGCACAAGTTTCAACGGTGCACACCTGTAAATTTAAAACGGTGTTATACGTTTTTTTAGCCAGCCTGTCTAGGTTGGAGGGAGAATTGAAATTTGAGAACTTGAAAATTGAGCTTGTGGAATGGATATAAAAAAGGCCTTTAATGTGGATTAAAGGCCTTTCACAGTGAAGCTTAAGATGGCTGATTCATATCCAGCTATTTTAGTCAGCCAGTTTTTCGACTTTCATACTCTCACGATAATACTGACAGCCCTTATACAACAAGAAGAAGCCAATCACTCCGGCAATGGCATTGACGATCGAAATAGAATTACCAACCATCATCATGTTCTGAAAATATTTATCCGTGATCAACGCCACTGCGGTGGTTCCGATGCCTAAGGCAATCAGGTTTGAAACCAGTAGGAACTTGGCAGAGACCTGGGCTCGTAACTGGTTTGGTGTCAGCATTTGCGTAGCAGCAGCGGATGCAGGAATCGGGAAAGTAGAGAAGAACATCGCCACAAAAATCAGCGCAAATGAAAGCTGCATATTATCGACTTGAGTAAACAGCACACTCGGAATAATCAGCGCCGCACAGCCAATGGCACCGGTACGAATTGCAGCATCGCTATAGCCACGCTTTGAAAAGAAGTCGATCAGCCAGCCACAGAACAGGGCACCAGAGGTATTTGCCACTAAAATAATCGTCCCAAGGATATAACCGGTTTGACTCGCATCCAGACCGAAATTACGCATGTAATAGGCAGGTGCCCAGCCCAGCAGCGAATACAGCATCATGGTGTAAAAAGAAAAGCCGATAAAATGACAGAAAAAGGTCTTTTTATGTGTCTTGATAAAACCGATCGAATTTTTGAAAGAGGCTTTAATGACCTGACCATCCTGACCGACTTTCATGCCCTTACGTGCAGGCTCACGCACCGTCAAAACCATCAGCAGGGCCAGCAATACGCCTGGTAGACCCACAATCATAAAGGTAAGTTGCCAGGTTTTTACTTCACCAATGAGCGGTAAAGCCACGAAGCTGACATCTTTTAGCAGGCCAATCACATAGCCGCCAATCAGGAAAGCTAAACCCGAACCAATAAAGGCACCAATCGCATATACCCCGAGTGCACGGCCTAATTTATCTTTGGGAAATAAATCGGCAACGATTGAATAAAAGGCAGGGGAAAGCGCAGCTTCACCGGCACCCACACTCAAACGTGCAATAAACATTTGAATAAAGTTTTTACTGAGACCACAGGCCGCTGTAGCGAGGCTCCAGAATGCAATCCCGGTCGCAATAATTTTAATCCGGGACTTTCGATCCGCCAGCGCGGCAATGGGCAGACCCATAATGGCATAAAACAAGGAGAAGGCTAGACCCTGTAACAGGCTGAACTGGGTATCGCTTAGCATTAAATCGGCTTTAATCGGTTCAATCATTAAGGATAAAATTTGACGGTCTACAAATGACAGAATGTAAGCCACCATACAAATGACCACCACATACCATTGATAGGTGCTGCTTTCCGGTGGTGGTTCAATCTGTTCAGACAGCGGCACGGCCGTTTCTGTCGGTGTAGGCTCAAAACTTTGATTGGGCGGTTGAATCGTCCTTTCAACCATGTCTATGTCTAGCGATTTATCATTCATCATGCAACATCCTGTGCTGATCGTTTGAGATATTTATTTGATACTTTTAATTTATATATTATTTTTATTTTGTATCGTGTTTGATCAATCTAAAGTTTAATTGGATTGACGTCAATCTGTTTTTTAAGAATAGATACAAATAATATTTGAATCAAAAAAAAAGGAATCATAATGATTCCTTTTTTGAGTTTAAATGTTTAGCCGCGCTCAACCAGGGTCAAAATATCATAGGTTGCGACCAGTTCATTGCGCTGATTTTTGACTTTAATATCCCAGACCACCACACCATGTGGTTTCTGTGCCGGATCGCGCAGTGCTTTTGGAGTTTTCTGCTTACAGGTCAGTTCTACCTGAATGGTATCGCCAATTTTCACCGGCTCTACAAAGCGCAAGTTGTCCATGCCATAGTTGGCAATGACCGGGCCTGGAGCAGCCTCGACGAATAAACCGGCCGCGGCAGATACCACAAAGTAACCATGGGCCACGCGCTCACCAAACAGTGATTCTGCCGCAGCAATTTTGTCCATATGCGCATAAAAGTGATCACCGCTCAGGCAGCCGAAATTCACCAGATCGGCTTCGGTCACGCTACGTCGTGCAGTCAGTAAACGCTCACCGATACGCAATTCATCAAATGATTTTTTGAATGGATGCACACGGTCTTCAAAGACCTGAGCACCAGCCGTCCAGCTATGACCGACTTGGGTCATGGCATTCGGGGAACCTTGAATTGCAGTCCGTTGCATATAATGTTTCACTGCACGTAAGCCACCGAGCTCCTCACCGCCACCGGCACGTCCCGGTCCGCCATGCACCAGCAAAGGTAGTGGCGAGCCATGTCCGGTACTTTCTTTGGCACTTTCAGCATCCAGAATATGGACACGGCCATGCCATGGCGCAATTTTGCTGAGCAGTTGTTCAATATTTTCATCGGTATTGCGTACGATGGATGCTACCAGACTACCTTCGCCACGTGCCACCAGGTCAGCCAGCTGAGCCAGGTCAGTATATGGCATTAAAGTCACTACAGGTCCAAAGGCTTCAATCTTATGGATATTTTCTGCCTGAGCTGGCACTTTGCATACCAAAACTGTCGGTGGATAGCATGCAGACTTTTCAGCGCTTTGTACTTGAATCTTAAAGTCCTGACGCAAGTGGCTACCGAATACGATCTCTGCATCCTGGCTGAGCTGTTCAACTTTTGCCGCGACATCATATTTCTGTTTGACGCTGGCCAAAGCACCCATGCTGACGCCTTCCTGAGCGGGGTCACCGACGACCACTTTTTTCAGTTTTGCAATCAGGCGACTTTGTACTGTATCCAATAGCTTGGCTGGCACAAAGGCACGACGAATAGCGGTACATTTCTGTCCGGTTTTGGTGGTCATTTCACGGAAAACTTCACGGACAAATAAATCAATCGTTTCATCATTAGCTTGCGCCGTCAAAATCGCACTGTTGACCGAGTCTGCTTCCATGGTGAATGGAATCGAGTAGGCATTTAAGTGTGGATGCGAACGCAGTTTTTGCCCGGTTGAAGCAGAACCGGTAAAAGTGACCGTATCTTGAGGATTTAAATGATCAAATAAATCATAGACCTGTCCGCAAATGAGCTGCAGTGAACCTTCTGGCAAGAAACCGCTTTCATGAATGGCTTTAACTACGGCATGAGTCAGCTCGGCACCTTCGGTCGCCGGTTTGACAATACAGGGTACGCCTGCCAGCAGTGTCGGTGCGATTTTTTCCAGCATGCCCCAGATCGGAAAGTTAAAGGCATTGATATGCACGGCGACACCGGCTTTAGGCGTCAGAATATGTTTCGCGCCAAAGCTACCTTGCTTAGAAAGAGGAATCCAGGCATCTTCGACCCATGCTGTTTCATCACTCAGTTCACGACGCACCAAACTCGAATAGGCATATAAGGTGCCAATCCCGCCTTCAATATCAATCCAGGCATCTTTACGGGTACAGCCGGTTGCTTTGGCAAGCTCATAAAAGTCTTCTTTGCGTTCCATCAAATACTGAGCCACTTGCTTCAGTGCATTGGCACGTTGATGGAAGGTCCATGTGGCAATAGTCGCGCCTTTTTGTTTGGCATACTTCACCACGGCTTGGGTATCGATGCCCTGACTGCCGACCTGATAAACCGCTTCACCGCTAATGGCATGATAAACCGTACGTAAATCGGCTTGCGCTGCGTATTCCTGGCCGTACACCAGTGAAGATAAGCTTTTGATGGCAATAGGATTATGGGTTGATTCAGTATCTTGATAATCCGTTGTGCTTGAGCTGCTGTCTAACTCTAACATTGTAAAAACTCCATTTATGATACGTTTTGAGATGTATTTTAATTTTGATGTTTCATAATTTGTGTTGAAAAATTGAAAATGTCAATCATAAATCTGTATTTAAAAATGCGTAACAATAAAATAAAAAATATTAAATTATATAAAACAAATATTTATTAAAAATAAGGGGTGAAAATTAAATGATACCAATAAATAGATATTGATTTTAATTGCGTATCGTTTTAATTTGAGTGTATCAACACTTGGGATAAGTGAGGGAACAATGAATAATCAACAACAAATCTTCGATCAAAAGATTGAAAAGGATATTTCCATCGAGCCGAAGGACTGGATGCCGGATGCTTATCGTAAAACCTTGATTCGTCAGATCGGTCAGCACGCACACTCTGAAGTGGTGGGCATGTTGCCAGAAGGCAACTGGATTACCCGTGCACCGACCTTGAAGCGTAAAGCTGTGCTGATGGCAAAAGTTCAGGACGAAGCCGGTCATGCTTTGTATCTGTACAGTGCTGCAGAAACCTTGGGTGCGGATCGTGACGACATGATGGATAAGCTGATTGCCGGTCGCATGAAATATTCTTCAATTTTCAACTATCCAACCCTGAGCTGGGCCGATGTTGCCGCGATTGGCTGGCTGGTAGATGGTGCAGCAATTGTCAATCAGGTTGCGCTGTGCCGTACATCTTATGGTCCTTATGCCCGCGCTATGGTGCGTGTGTGTAAAGAAGAAAGTTTCCATCAGCGTCAGGGCTTTGAAGCCATGATGGAATTGGCCAATGGTACGCCGGAACAAAAGCAGATGGCACAGGATGCAGTGAATCGTTTCTGGTGGCCGGCACTGATGATGTTTGGTCCAAGTGATGATAATTCACCGAACAGTGCACAAAGTATGCAATGGAAAATTAAATTATTCAGTAACGATGAGCTACGTCAGAAATTTGTCGATAACACCGTGTCGCAAGTTTTGCAGCTGGGTTTAACCGTTCCAGATCCAGACCTTAAATTCAATGAAGCCACCGGACATTACGAATTTGGTGAAATTAATTGGGATGAGTTTTTTGCGATTCTTGCAGGCAAGGGACCGTGTAACCATGAGCGTATTGAAGCACGCCGCAAAGCTTGGGAAGGCGGCAAGTGGGTACGTGAGTCTGCAGCAGTCTATGCTCAAAAACAGCAGCAACAGTCACAAGCACAAAAAGTTGCTTAAAACAGTTTGATCAATATAGGGAATTTTGCTCATGAATAACAAAAACAACTGGTCACTTTATGAAGTGTTTGTGCGTAGTAAACAGGGTCTGAGTCACCGTCATGTCGGCAGCCTGCGTGCACCAGATGAGGAAGTCGCACTACAAAATGCCCGCGATGTATATACCCGCCGCAATGAAGGTATCAGTATTTGGGTGGTGAAATCTGAATTGATTACCTCTTCACAGCCAGATGAAAAAGCAGAATTTTTTGAACCCGCTCTGGACAAGGTTTATCGCCATCCAACCTTTTATAACATTCCAGCTGGCATCGAGCACATGTAAAGGGAAAGGTGAAGATTATGACAAATCAAGTATTGGCAGAATTTCTTTTACATGTGGGTGACAGTCAACTGATCCTGTCACATCGTTTGGCAGAGTGGTGTGGTCATGCACCTGAACTGGAGCTGGATATTGCCTTGGCCAATATCGGACTGGATTTATTGGGTCAGGCACGTACTGCACTCAGTCTGGCGGGGGAAGTGGAAGGACAGGGTCGTGATGAAGACAAGCTGGCTTATTTCCGCACCGAGCGTGAATACCGTAATTTGCTGCTGTGCGAACAGCCGAATGGTGATTTTGCCCAGACTTTGGTGCGCCAGTGGTTGATGGATCACTACCATGCTTTATTGTTTAGCGCCTTAAGTCAAAGTCAGCATACTGAACTAGCTGCTTTTGCAGTGAAATCACTCAAAGAAGTGAAATATCACCAGCGTTTTTCCACTACCTGGATGGAACGCTTAAGTTTAGGTACCGCAGAAGCGCATGACAAAACCCAGCAAGGTTTAAACCAGTTATGGCGTTTTACCGAAGAGCTTTTTGTCCTGACGGCTGATGAAAGACAGCTGGTTGAGAGCGGTGTCATTCCAGAGATTGAACATTTAAAAGCCCAGTGGCTGGAGACCATTACATCCGAGTTAGCGCGATTTGAATTAAGCCTGCCAGAGCTAGGCGCTTATCGCAGTGGGGCTAAACAGGGTTTACATACAGAACATCTCGGTTTTGTTTTGGCTGAACTGCAATACATGCAGCGCTCTTATCCAAACATGAACTGGTAATTCGGCACAATCACAGGGAGTGAGTCGCATGAATCTGATTCGACACGTAGAAGATCAATGTTGGGACGTTTTACAGCAGGTTTCTGATCCAGAGATTCCAGTATTGTCAGTGATTGATCTGGGCATGATTCGTGGCGTCGAGCTGAATCAGCAGGATGAAATTGTGGTGCGACTCACGCCGACCTATAGCGGCTGTCCGGCCACGGATTTATTAAAAGCAGAAATTACCCAGGCTTTCGAGGCGAACGGTTTGACGCCGGTCAAAGTCATTGTGGATCTGTCTCAAGCCTGGACTACGGACTGGATGAGTGAATCGGGCAAACACAAATTACAGCAATATGGTATTGCCCCGCCGCAAGGCCAGTCACATAGCTGTGGTACGCATGTGGCATTGACCGATGGCATCACCTGTCCACAGTGCTTAAGTAACAACAGCAAATTATTAAGTGAATTCGGTTCGACAGCCTGTAAAGCTTTATATCAATGTCGGGACTGCTTAGAAACTTTTGACTATTTCAAATGTATTTGATTGTAACGATTGCGCGGTGGGCAGGGTAAACCAATAACAAGCCTGAACACCGCCACCTAAAAGAAGGATTTTGCCATGAGCCAATTTATACCATTAACCATTAAATCGATTCAGCCACAAACCGAGCAAGCGATCTGCATTGCCTTTGATCTCGCGCCTGAGCAGTTGGATACTTTTCAATATCAGCCGGGTCAGCACCTCACCATTCGTCATTTAACCGATGACGGCGAGCTGCGCCGCTGCTACTCGATCTGCAGTGATACTCAGGAAGACATGAGCATTGCGATTAAAAAAATTGATCAGGGTCAGTTTTCAACCTGGGCCAATGCGCATCTCAAAGCGGGCGATGTACTAGAAGTCATGCCACCGCAAGGGGTGTTCTTTCAGAAAGCCGCCAAGGCTGGTGGCCAGAATTATCTAGGATTTGCAGCAGGCAGTGGCATTACGCCAATTTTATCGATTGTAAAGTCGGTGTTGAACCGTCAAGCGGAAGCAACATTCACTCTGGTATATGGCAACCGCTCCTGGAAACAGACCATGTTCTCTGAACAGATCATGGACTTGAAAGACCGTTTTAAGGAACGTCTGCAACTGGTAAATATTTTTTCACGTGAACTGAATGACAGTGACATCTTTAATGGTCGGATTGATGCAGACAAATTGCAGCAGTTATTTCAGGCCAATCTGATTTCTGCCGAAGCAGATCACTGTTTCGCTTGCGGTCCTGAAGAAATGATGACAGCAGTCGAAACGGTATTACCGACTTGGGGCATTCAACGCAGCAAGATTCATACGGAACGCTTCAATACGGGTACTGCACCGAAAGCAACCGCCCAGCAGATGGAAAGCCGCAGCGAAGAACGCGTCAATATTATCCTGGATGGTCGCGAGCTGATTGTTGAAGTCTCCAAACAGGATGACAGTATTTTAGATGCTGCGCTACGTGCCGGAGCAGACCTGCCATATGCCTGTAAGGGCGGCGTCTGTGCAACCTGTAAATGTAAGGTATTAGAAGGTCAGGTTGAAATGGCAGTCAACTACAGTCTGGAAGAAGATGAAATAAAAAAGGGCTATGTGCTCAGTTGTCAGGCACGTCCAACCACGGCCAATGTACGACTCAGTTTTGATGAATAACAGCTGAATTTACAGCATCGAGCATAGCAGGAGTTCAAGGATGACCTACATTAAAACCAGCTTACCCAAGCCAGGTGTGGTACTGATCGAGTTAAACCGTCCGGAAAAGCGCAATGCCTTAAACAATGCCACCTTGCAAGAGATTGCAGCCTGTTTGCAGAACCTGGAAACAGATGCTGCTGTGAAAGCGGTGGTCATCACCGGAAATACGCAATGCTTTGCTGCCGGTGCTGATTTAAATGAATTGGCGCAGTTAGATGTGGTCAGCATCCAGCAGGATCAGCGGCCACTGCTGTGGAAAAAAATTGATGAATTTTCCAAACCTTTAATCATGGCCGTGAATGGTTATGCTCTTGGTGCAGGTTTCGAGTTGGCCTTGCATGGTGACATGGTGCTGACCGGAGAAAATGCCCAATTTGCCTTGCCTGAAATTGGTTTAGGCATGTTGCCGGGCGCCGGTGGCACACAGCGTCTGGCACGTTTAGTCGGTCAGCAATTGACGATGCGCTGGGCCATGACCGGTGAAATGATTTCAGCACAAGCCGCATTGCAACATGGAATGAGCAGCCAGATTTGTCCGACAGGATTGACCGTGCAATACGCACTGGAACTGGCAGAAAAAATTGCCAAGCAGGCACCGCTGGCCATTCGCGCCATCAAGCAATCTTTAAAGTCGATTCATGAAGTGACATTAAGTCAGGGACTGAAATTGGAACGTCAGCATTTTGTCTGGCTGGCGGCGACCCAAGATCGCCAAGAAGGCATCAATGCATTTTTACAAAAAAGAAAACCAGAATTTAGAGGTGTGTAATGGAATATCAAACAATTATTGTCGAAGAAAAAAATGCAGTGGGCTATCTGACCTTTAACCGTCCGAAACAGCTCAACAGCTTTAATGAAACCATGCATCAGGAAGTCTCCAAGGTCATCAAGGCCTGGGCCAAAGACAGCCAGATTCGTGCCGTGGTGATTTCAGCTGAAGGCCGTGGTTTCTGTGCCGGCCAGGATCTAAATGATCGTGTGGTCGATCCGAATGCCGATGCACCGGACTTAGGCCTGTCGATTGAAAAATACTACAACCCTTTAATCAAACTAATTACCGAGATGCCAAAACCGGTAATTTGTGCGGTGAATGGTGTGGCCGCAGGGGCAGGCGCCAATATTGCCTTGGCGTGTGACATTGTGGTGGCAGCAAAATCGGCTTCCTTTATTCAGGCCTTCTGCCGTCTAGGTTTAGTGCCAGATTCAGGTGGCACCTGGTTCCTACCTCGTCTGGTCGGGCGTGCCCAAGCGATGGGACTTGCCATGCTCGGCGATAAAATTCCGGCTGAACGCGCAGTACAACTGGGCATGATCTGGCAAGTGGTTGAAGATGAGCAATTGCAGGCAGAAGCGAAAAAACTGGCAGAGCATCTGGCACAGCAACCGACCTATGGTCTGTCCCTGATCAAAAAAGCCATTCATGCCGCAGCCGACAACAATCTGGATGAGCAGCTCATTCTGGAGCGTGACCTGCAACGTTTGGCTGGACGTTCAAGCGATTATAAAGAAGGTGTACAAGCCTTTATGCAGAAGCGTACTCCTGAATATAAAGGATGCTAAATCATGCAACAGATCAATTTAGAGCAAGTCAAAGTTGCTGTGGTCGGTGCTGGAACCATGGGGATTGGCATTGCGCAACTGGCCGCCATGCACGGGCATCCGACTTATGTGTTTGACCTCGATCGCAGCAAAGTTCAGAGTGCCTTAACTGCTTTAGAGGCGCAGCTCAGCAAGCGCGTACAAAATGGCAAAATGACCCAGCAACTGCTCGATAGCACTTTGGCTAATCTGATCGTGGCAGAGGATATTCAGCAGCTTGCCGATGCGGGCTTAATTATTGAAGCCATTGTCGAAAAGAAAGAAGTGAAACAAAACCTGTTTCAACAGCTTGCTACCATTTGTCCAGAACAGACAATTTTTGCTTCCAATACTTCCTCGATTTCCATTACTGCAATTGCCTCGGCGATTCCGAATCCGGAACGGGTGATTGGGCTGCATTTCTTTAATCCGGCCCCCGTGATGAAACTGGTCGAGATTATCCGCGGACTGAAAACTTCAGCAAGGATTGCCGATGCAGTATTTGATCTGATGAAGGACTGGAACAAGGTTCCGGTACGAGCCAAATCGACGCCCGGTTTTATCGTCAATCGTGTCGCACGACCTTATTATGCCGAAGCCTTTCGTGCCTTGCAGGAAAATGCCACTACACCGGAACAGCTCGATTACATCATGCGTGAATGTGGCCGTTTTGCCATGGGACCGTGCGAACTCACGGACCTGATTGGTCAGGATGTGAATTTCTCGGTCACGCAAAGTGTCTATCAGGAGTTTTTCTATGAGCCACGCTACCGCCCATCCTTGATTCAAAAAGAACTGGTCGATGCCGGCTGTTATGGCCGCAAGTCCGGTCAGGGTTTTTATGATTACACGCAGTCCAAGCCTGCACCTGTATATGAATTGCCAGTGTGTTATGCCAAGTCGCTGAATAAGCTCAAAGTCACGGTAAAAGGTGAATGGCTACATTCCTTAGCCCTGATTGAACGTTTAAAACAGGCCTCTCATGTAGAGCTGAGTTTTCAGGCGGCAGAACAGAATGAAATCCTGATTGGTGATCTTTCCCTGCGATTATCGCTTGGAGAGTCGGTTGAACTGGCTTATCCGCATGCGCCTGTGGTGTTGATGGACTGGCATGCAGATTGGACAAATGCTCAAGCGATTCCAGTAGTTGCATCACCAGCATGTAGTGCTGAACAACGCCAGGTAGTGGAGCTATTCCTTATAGGTATGGATATGATACCTATTTGGTCTAAGGATCATCCAGGTCTTTATGTTATACGTAGTATTGCCATGTTGGTGAATGAAGCCTGTGAAGCGGTATTACATGCTATTGCATCAGAACAAGATATTGATTCTGCTATGAAATATGGAGTGAAT
Source organism: Acinetobacter sp. YH12255 (assembly GCF_013417355.1). Lineage (NCBI taxonomy): Bacteria > Pseudomonadati > Pseudomonadota > Gammaproteobacteria > Moraxellales > Moraxellaceae > Acinetobacter > Acinetobacter sp. YH12255. The sequence continues at coordinate 76,304 of NZ_VPEC01000006.1, read as the reverse complement.
TATCCTTGTGGTCCATTCGAATGGGCAGATAAAATTGGATATTACACAATTTTACAAATTTTAGAAAATATGTATCGTATTTATGGTGAAGATCGCTATAGAACTAGTATATATTTAGCAAAGAAAGCGGTGCAGGGACATGCACAGAAAACTCAGCAGCAACCATTACGTGTTGCTGGCTAAAAGGAAGAATCATGGAACAGGTTTATATTTTTGATGGAATTCGCACCCCGATCGGACGCTATGCCGGTGGACTGAGCAGTATTCGTGCCGATGATCTGGCAGCGCTACCGATTCAATATCTGAAAGATCAGCACCCTGCCTTGCCATGGGCAGAACTGGATGAAGTGATCTTGGGCTGTGCCAATCAGGCCGGTGAGGATAACCGCAACGTGGCGCGTATGGCTGCTTTACTCGCAGGGCTGCCTGAATCTGTTCCAGCACTTACCGTAAACCGTTTATGTGCCTCAGGTCTGGATGCGATTGGACTTGCAGCACGTGCCATCAAATCGGGTGAAGCCCAATTTGTTTTGGCTGGCGGTGTAGAATCCATGAGCCGTGCGCCTTATGTACAATCCAAACCTACGACTGCCTTTAGCCGTACCCCTGAAATTTATGACACCACCATTGGCTGGCGTTTTATCAACCCAAAATTTAAAGCGCAGTTTGGCGTCGACAGCATGCCGGAAACGGCCGAAAACGTCGCTGAAAAATATCAGATCAGCCGTGCAGACCAGGATCTATTTGCCTATCACAGCCAGCAGAAAACTGCAGTAGCCCAGCAGAAGGGTATTTTTGCCGAAGAAATTCTGCCGGTAGAGGCCAAAGGTCCGAAGAAAACCACCCTCACCATTTCCCAAGATGAGCACCCGCGTGCAGAGACGACACTGGACAATCTGGCCGCCTTAAAAACCCCATTTCGTAAAGAAGGCGGTTCAGTCACTGCCGGCAATGCTTCGGGTGTCAATGACGGTGCAGCTTGCGTATTGCTGGGCAATCAGCAGTTTGCCGAGCAGTATGGTTTGAGCCCGAAAGCCAAAGTGATCGGGATGGCCAGCGCCGGTGTTGAAGCTAAATATATGGGTATTGGCCCGGTGCCAGCAGTACATAAAGTGCTGAAACAGACTGGCCTGAGTCTGGAACAGATGGATGTGATTGAGCTGAATGAAGCATTCGCAGCACAGTCGCTGGCCGTGATTCGTGAACTTGGCTTGCAAGACGATGATTCCAGAATCAACCCGAATGGCGGTGCCATCGCCTTGGGTCATCCGCTGGGTATGAGTGGCACCCGTCTGGTGATTACCGCCATGCATGAACTGAAACGCCGTAAAGGCAAATATGCACTGTGCACCATGTGTGTCGGTGTCGGTCAAGGTGTTGCACTGGTTTTAGAAAATATGGATTAAGAACATCATTCAATTAATGAAATAAATCGTGGTCAGGATGACTGCGTCAGGAGTAAGAATATGAATAACAATGCAATAGAAAAAATTGAAAAAGTATCGGTTGATGAGTTACGCAGTGTCCAGCTACAGCGTATGAAAAAGACGTTGCAACATGCTTATCAGAACAGTCCGGTTTATAAAAAGAAATTTGATGATGCGGGCGTGCATCCGGACGATTTTAACTCTCTGGAAGACCTAGCGAAATTCCCGTTTACCACCAAACAGGATTTACGCGATAACTATCCTTTTGGCATGTTCGCTGTGCCACAGGAACAGATTGTACGTGTGCACGCATCTTCTGGCACCACTGGTCAGCCGACCGTAGTTGGTTATACCCAAAATGATATTAATGTCTGGTCAGACGTGGTGGCGCGTTCATTACGTGCAGCCGGCTTGAGCAGTAAAGATATCATTCAGGTGTCTTATGGTTATGGTCTGTTTACGGGCGGTCTAGGTGCGCATTATGGCGTTGAGCGTTTGGGTGCAACCGTGATCCCAATGTCTGGCGGACAAACCGATAAACAGGCGCAACTAATCCATGACTTTAAACCGACAGCACTGATGGTTACACCATCTTACTGCCTGAATATTATTGAAGCGCTTGAGAAGAAATTTGGCACAGCCAAAAACTGTTCGATTAAAACCGGTGTATTTGGTGCAGAACCATGGACCAATGAAATGCGTAAGGAAATTGAAGAGCGTCTAGGCATTGATGCGCTGGATATTTATGGTCTGTCTGAAGTGATGGGGCCAGGTGTTGCAATGGAATGTCTCGAATCCAAAGATGGCCCAACCATTTGGGAAGATCATTTTTATCCTGAAATCATTCATCCTGAAACTGGCGAAGTGCTGGCAGACGGTGAGCTAGGTGAACTGGTATTTACCACTATTACCAAAGAAGGCATGCCGGTAATCCGTTACCGTACCCGCGATCTGACCCGTTTATTGCCTGGCACGGCACGTACCATGCGCCGTATGGACAAGATTGTTGGCCGCAGTGATGACATGATGATTATCCGTGGAGTGAATGTGTTTCCGTCGCAGATTGAAGAGCAGATTTTACAGATCCAGCAACTGATTCCGAACTACCAAATCCAGATTTGCAAACAGGGACATCTGGATACATTGCATATCCGTACCGAAATGCGTAAAGATAGCAGTGACATTATGGCGCACCAGCTGGCAACTCAGCTTAAGGGCCAGATTAAAACCATGGTCGGAATCACGGTAAGTGTCGAAGTGTTGCCTGAAGGGAGTCTGCCACGCTCTGAAGGTAAGGCACAGCGCGTTTTTGATATCCGCAAGTCTGCATGAAGTACTATTGGATGATAGCCAAATGGTCTATCATCCAGTTTCTATAAGGTAAAGTTAAACGCAATGAATCCGAAATTAAAACAAATAATTGATGACTTTATTCAAACTGAAGCACTCAGCGGAACCTCATTAATCATGACCATCTTCGGTGACTGTATTTTTCACCGGGGTGGCATTATCAGTCTGGCCAGTCTGATTCAGCTTATGGATGTCTTCGGATTTAATGAACGATCGGTACGGACTGCCGTATTCCGTCTGGTCCAAAATGGCTGGCTGATGTCTGAAAAAATTGGTCGCACCAGTTATTATCGCGTGACCGAAAGTAGCCGCCAGCGCTTCATTATGGCGGATCAAAAAATTTATAGTTTTCAGCATACCGAATGGGATCAAAAATGGGATCTGGTGCTGCTCAGTTCGGTGGAACTGGAAAATAAATTGGTTCTGAAAAAAGAACTGGAATGGCTGGGTTTTGCCAATATCGCCACCAATGTCATGGCCTATCCGGGCTGTGATCACCAGAAACTGCAAAACCTGCTGCTGAACCTGAAAATGACCGATCAGGTGGTGGTGTTTAAGGCCGAAACCTTGCAGCTCTGGCAGGAATCCTATCCAACTGTAAAACGCATGGTGGCCACCAACTGGCCGGTGCAGGAACTGCATCAGCGTTATGAAAAATTCATTGCAGATTTCCGGGAATTCTTTCATCTGGTGGAACAGGAAGATGAACAGGATCCGCTACAGGCATTTCAGCTGCGTATTTTACTGATTCATCAATTCCGCCGGATTTTATTAAAAGATCCAAATCTGCCTTTTGAATTATTGCCATCCAACTGGCTTTCCCTGAATGCCCGTAATCTGAGCAGTAATTTATATCAAACCGTGGTTGCGGCAGGGGATGAGTTCTTTATGGAGATCGCCCGAACTTCGGAAGGTTCGATGCCGCCGGTACATCCACAATTTTATAAACGTTTTGGTGGTTTGCGACTCGAAGCCGTCAGCTAATCTAATTCTGCATTTTTAAAGGAATAAAATAATGCCGTGTTATGCCATTGATGGTGTGATTCCTGTGGTCAGCCCTCGTGCTTATGTGCATCCGCAAGCCGTCTTGATTGGGGATGTGGTCATTGAAGAGGGTGTGTATATCGGCCCTTTTGCCACCTTGAGAGCCGACTTTGGCGGGATTCACATCCAAAAAAATGCCAATGTTCAGGATTCCTGTACCATCCATGGCTTTCCCGGTAGCGTCACGCTGGTCGAAGAATATGGCCATATCGGACATGGCGCGATTTTACATGGTTGTATCATTCGCAAAAATGTACTGGTGGGCATGAACAGCGTGATTCTGGATGAAGCCGAAATTGGTGGAAATACCATTATCGGTGCCAATAGCACGGTTAAAGCTAAAGCCCAGATCCCGGAAAATTCACTGGTGCTCGGTAGTCCGGCGCGGGTCATTCGTCCCTTGGACGCCAAAGAAATCGCCTGGAAAAGCAAGGGAACGCAGGAATATATTCAGCTGACAGAACGCTGTCTTTCTTCGATGCAGGAAGTTGAACCATTGTCTGAAGATTCAGCAGATCGCCTGAACTATCAGGCCTTTGATGCGGAATATCAAATTAAAAAGAATCATTAATTTAGCACTTGGCTGATGATCGTATCAGCCAAGTTTTTTATTTCATTTATAAAAATTATAAACGGCGACATTGACCTTCTTTGTCACCATTGACCCGGTTATTGCCACCGATCGGTTGAATGCGGTTGGATTCGCATTGCAAATTACCGTCAACCACATTGTCATTTACAGTAATTTTTTGGGTATTCTTTTTCAGCTGGATGTCACCCTCTACCTGATTGGCAGTGAGCTGAATCGTCTGACCGCCTTCTAGCTGGATATTGCCGTCAATCCGATTATGTTGTGCCAGAACCGAGCTAAAACGTCCTTTCGATTCCAGATTGCCATCAATCGCAGTATTTGAAATTACTGCTTGAGCACCCTGATACAACATGACATTGCCTTTAATGGTGGCATTATCAATCTGACAGTTTTGGCTGATACTGACATTGTCATCAATCGTGCGATCTTTAATGCTACCGTGACAGTGATAATCTGCGAAACTTGCGCTGGATAAACAAAGTAGTGCTAAACCTGAAAGTAATTTTATCATCATGATCCTTGGTGTATTTTTAATGCACTTTAACCATAATTTTTGAATATGACATTACCGGTCATCAGCATATCAAACAGGAGTGATTCCATGTCTTGATAAGAAGGCAACAAACTGACCCAAACCCGGCGTTTTTGCTTCTTTTTCAGCTCGCGATCCTGAAGTCGCAAGATCACGGCCTGAATGGTCGCCATGTAGATGAAGGATATAAAAATCTACCATTTCCCTTTCAGGAAATTGCGATTCAGCCACCGGTATTACAGGTTGAATGGAACTTTTATCAGTTAATTGGTTATATGAGTACCTGGTCAGCCGTGAAAGCTGCCACTAAAGCACTTGGACATAATCCATTGGATGTACTGGCAGATGCTTTATTGCCAGAATGGGAAGATCCAGAATTGCCTAGAGTCATTCGCTGGCCATTATCAGTGCGTGCGGGGCGTATAATCCTTTAAAGAATACTCAAGCTAAAGCCTTTTCATTGAACAATGAATTGAATATTTCAAGGCTCAGAATTATCGCCCTAGAATCATTTCCAGCACGAATTTAGAACCAATGAAACCCAGGGCCAGCAAGCCAAAGCCGAGCAGGGTAAAGCGTACGGCTTTCTGGCCACGCCAGCCAAACTTCCAGTGCCCGATTAACAGTGAACCGTAAACCAGCCAGGAAATAATACTAAAGGCTGTTTTATGTGCCAGATGCTGGGCAAAGAAATTATCAATGGTAAAAAAGCCAAAGCCTAAAGCAAGCGTCAATAAGACGAAACCGGTCATCAGCATATCGAACAGCAGTGATTCCATATCCTGATAAGACGGTAACAGGCTGACCCAGACCCGGCGTTTTTGCTTTTTCTTGAGTTCACGATCCTGCAAACGCAAAATCACAGCCTGAATGGTGGCCATCAGCAATACGGCATAGGCAGACAAAGACAAAATAATATGAATGTCCAGGCCCAGAGAATTTTGGCTAATGATTTTAGCCGGCTGGGTAAAGACAAAGCCGAGAATTAGACCCGTGGCGGCCACGGGAATACCGATCAGATTCAGGGCAATAATTGGACGATAAGTACTGTAAATAATGCTGAGTAACAGCATCAGACCAGAGGTAAAGGAAAACAGGGCAAAGACATCATAATTGATGCCAATCGGAGTACGCATATCGCCATATAAAACCAGCGCGTGCAATACTAGTCCGAGCATCGCGGTTAAGCCGACAAACCATTGATTGGGGCTACGTTTAGACATTAAATGAATGAACAGATACCAGAATGAAGCGGTATAAGCGACTAATGCTAAGATCGTATAAACCAAGGGGAGGCTAACCATGTCAAACCTTTTTAAGGGTGATGAATATTCATTTATATAAATTCGCTGCGAACTACAGTATCCTATAGCATTCTATGCATAAATTTTCTATTTTAAGAAACAATTTTTTGCTCATGGCTATTTTAAGCGGATTTTGCAATGTTTGATACCTTAACAGAACGACTCACGCAGAGTTTAAGAAATGTTACTGGCTCAGGGCAGCTAACCGAAGACAATATTAAAGATACGTTACGTGAAGTGCGTATGGCGCTTCTTGAAGCCGATGTTGCGTTACCTGTAACTCGTGAATTCATCGCGAAAGTTAAGGAAGAGGCATTGGGCCAGGAAGTGATGACTCAGTTATCTCCTGGACAGGCTTTTGTCAAAATCGTTCATGACGAATTGACCAAAATGATGGGCGCGGCCAATGAAAGCCTTGACCTTGCCGCAAAACCACCGGTCGTTGTCCTGCTGGCAGGTCTACAAGGTGCGGGTAAAACCACCACTGCAGCAAAATTGGCACGCTTTTTACAAGAACGTCAAAAGAAAAAAGTGGCAATGGTTTCTGCCGACGTCTATCGTCCCGCAGCGATCAAGCAACTACAAACGGTTGCAGGCGAAGTCGGTGCGATTTTCCTGGAATCTAGCGCAGACGAAAAACCGATTACGATTGTAAATCGTGCGATTGAACAGGCAAAAATCCAGTTTGCTGATGTGTTAATTGTCGATACTGCCGGTCGTTTACATGTCGATAATGACATGATGGACGAAATTAAAGAGCTGCATGCGGCGATTAACCCGACTGAAACCCTGTTCGTGGTCGATGCCATGACCGGTCAGGATGCGGCGAATACGGCCAAAGCCTTTAATGATGCCTTGCCTTTAACCGGTGTGATCCTGACCAAAACCGATGGTGATGCACGCGGTGGTGCGGCACTGTCTGTGCGTGCCATTACCGGTAAGCCAATCAAATTCTTGGGTATGGGCGAAAAGCTTGATGCCTTGGAGCCATTCCATCCTGAACGTATCGCACAGCGTATTTTGGGTATGGGTGACGTCCTTTCTTTGGTCGAAGAACTTGAGCGCAAGGTCGACAAAGAAAAAGCCGAAAAAATGGCGAAAAAACTGCAAAAAGGCGGCAGCTTCAACTTTGAAGATATGCTGATGCAGTTTGAGCAGATGAACAAGATGGGCGGCATGATGGGCTTCCTGGACAAACTTCCTGGCATGAGCAATGCCGGTCTGCAAGATGCGTTGGCCCAGGCCAATCCTGAAAAGCAGGTCAAGAAAATGGAAGCGATTATCCAGTCGATGACCATCAAAGAGCGCCGTAATCCAGACTTGATGAACCCAAGCCGTAAAAAACGTATCGCAGCAGGTTGTGGTATGGAAGTGGCGGAAGTCAACAAGTTGATTAAACAACATGCGCAAATGGCCAAGATGATGAAGAAATTTGCCAATCCGTCAGGTATGGCAAAAATGATGAAATCACTCGGTGGTTTGCAGAAACAGTTTGGCGGCGGCGGTGGCATGGGTCCACTGTTCGGCGGCAATGACAAGAAATAAGATTCTGATTTAAAAAAGGCGCGAAATGCGCCTTTTTTATTATGTATCAATCAGAAAACCGGTTTAAACAAAACAACATTTACTTACCCAAAATAAAAATCCAATCAGGCAGACTCAGGAACATCAGCACAAAACAAAGAGAAATTTAAAATGGCTCAAGTGATCATCGTCCATGGTTATACTGCAAGCCCGGAAGAAAACTGGTTTCCATGGATTCAGGAAAAAGCCCAACAGGAAAATGTCAGCTTAAAAGTACTGCGACTTGACCCATCGACCACACCCAAGCTAGAGGTGTGGGACCAGCAAATGCGTGAGCAGATTGAGGGGATTGATGAAGACAGTATTTTTATCGGGCATAGCCTAGGAACTGTGGCTGTATTGCATTACTTATCCAGAGAGTTAAAACAGCAAAAGATTCAGCAATTGGTATTGATCGCAGGATTTAATGGCCGCTTGGGTCGTTTAGATGAAGTCAATCCGTTTATTGATGCTGCTGAGATCGATTTTGATCTGCTTAAACAGCAGGTGGCAGAACGGGTGGTGATTTATTCTGAAGGCGATGATCGGGTGGAGCCTGAATTTAGCCTGGAACAGGCAGACAGTCTGGATGCGATTGTGGTGAGTGCCAAGCATCAGGGACATTTTATCGATTCAGAAGGCTGTACCGATCTGCCAGAACTCTGGAAAGTGATTGAGCCTTATCTGATTAAAGCTGAATCTTAAGCAGGTTGTTGGATTCGTTCAATTTGTAAATTGAGTCTGAGATGGGATGCAAAAAGTTACTTGAATTTCATCTTCAGACTGTTTAATAGTAGTTTTTGTCAAAGCACTTTGTGCTCAATTATAATAAGTAAAACACGATGAAAAATATAATCAACAAAGTCTATATCGTGCCTGATTATCAGGCCACCTCAAATGACCATTGGTATCCGTGGCTGAGTCGCCAACTCAAAAATGTCGGTGTTGATTCAAAACGGATTATGCTGGCCAATCCTTTTCAGCCTGACCTAGAAGAATGGCAGCAAAATCTGAAACTGCATATTCCACATCTGGATGAGCATACGTTTTTAGTTGCCCATGGCCTGAGTGGACTCAGTGTTTTAAGTTTTTTACAGCAACATTATCTCCAGCAGCACCGCAAGACCGGCGGGGTCATTCTGGTTTCAGCTTTCGATACACCGCTGGTGGCCTGGTCGGAACTGAATAAAATGCTGCAGGCGACACGACTGGATCTGAACAACCTGCCGTATAGCTATAAACGCGCGGTCATGCTGATCTCCAGTAATGATCCTTTTGTACCTGCACCGGTTTCCCTGCGCCTAGCCCACAGCTTAAATGCTCAAATTTTTGAGATTAAAAAAGCCGGACATTTTAACAAATATGATGGATTTACCGAATTTCCTCAATTGCTCGAAATCATGAAACTGTGTCTGGCAAATGAGCCGCAAAATGCTGCAAACCTTTAAGCAGAAGATCAGGTTCAATCCTCGGCTGATACGGCTCAAGATGTTGGGCAAACAGTGGAGCATCTCCACCGGTTAGTACCAGCTGTGCCGGAAAATCATGCAGCACTTTTTCAATGGTGCTGAGCAGACCGAGCAGAATGCCATGATGTACTGCATCGATGGTATTGCGTCCGGGATTGAGCTCAGAGAATGCGGCATCCGGAATTTTAATACCTTTGGTATTCTGAATCAGTGCATCACGTTGTAAATATAAATTTGGCAGAATAAAACCGCCTAAATGTTGTTGTCCTTGAATCAGGTCAATGGTCAGCGCTGTACCACAACTAATCACACAATAATTCTCATGAGGCTGGGTCGCGACAGCAAGTACCTGTAGCCAGCGGTCAATCCCCAGTTGTGCCGGTTCATCATAGCCACAAATCAGGCCAGCATATTGGGCCTGCACCTGAGCAAAAATCACTGGAATATGCAGACCATCTAATATACTGAGAATGCGCTCATTATTGACCTTGTCCTGAACCGAAGACAATCCGACCTGATCCAGATCCAGCGTTTTAAAGTGCTGAATCAGGCCAAGTAACAAATCGGCAGGGGATTGTAAATGTAATTCCGCTGCATGTTCAATGATCTGATCTTGTTCGGTAATCCAGTATTTGAGTCGGGTATTGCCAATATCTAGCCATAGTTTCTTCATGGATTATGCCTGTTCAAGGATTATTTTTGAGCCGTAATTGACCTTGGTAAAAGATGTGGACACCTGTTTCAGTCACGATTTTAACCGCGCCATCATCCTGAATACCCAGAAATTTTCCTGAATATTGCCCTTGCAGATCGGTAAATTCAACCCTCTCTTGGATAAAAGCGGCATGTCGATTGAAACGACCAGACAGATTCTGGCTGCCATAACTAAACCATTGTCCGGCTTGCTGAATCGCCAGATACAGTTCTGCAATCAGCTGAATGCGTGAACCCGGATGCAGGCCCAACTCATTCAATGAGGTCACTTGCTGCTCGGGAACCTCAGCAGACATTGGGCTGAGGTTGATCCCGACCCCGATCACCACCTGCGTAGGTGAAATCGGTTCCACCAGAATGCCGCCCCATTTGCCTTTGACGCTATACAGGTCATTCGGCCATTTTACTTGCAAGTCCAGCCCTTGTAGACTGGGCATTTGCAGGATATTTAACGCAATTTCCAGAGCCAAACGGCCATCGATGGGTTTTTGTGTATGCAGCAATGTGCTTAAATAGATATTCCCTTCAGGTGAAATCCACTGACGCTGGCGCTGTCCACGGCCTTGGGTCTGCACATGGCTGCAGACCAGAACCTGCTGTACCCCCTTGGTTGCCAATTCCCGCACATCGTCATTGGTCGATGTGGTAATCGGTTTGATGAGCAATACTTCCGGAAGCTGGCCTGCATCGCTTAATCGTTGTTGCAGTTCACGAGTTTCTACATCCATTTGAATCTAAACGTGGTAAATATCGTTATGGAGTTAATCATATATTTATTGATTGGTGCAATTGCAGGATTTACCGCTGGCCTGTTTGGGGTTGGTGGTGGTTTGATTATTGTGCCGATTCTGTACATTGTTTTTACCCAGCTCCAGTACGATCCCAGCGTGATTATGCACATGGCGGTGGGGACTTCTCTGGCTACCATTATTGTCACCTCGATCAGTTCTGTCATGGCGCATCATCAAAGAGGTGCCGTGTTGTGGTCGGTATTTCGTAATCTGGCACCCGGCTTGATTATTGGTTCCTTCCTGGGCGCAGGGATTGCTGACTATTTATCTGGTCAAGGCTTGCAGCTGTTGATCGGGTTCTTTGCAGTCTGGGTGGCATTTAGAATGTTTAAAGGCGCCAATGTTCAGGTCGATCCGAATAAAAAATTGCCTTCAACCCCAGTACAACTCGCTGCGGGCGGTGGGATTGGTGTGGCATCGGCGATCTTTGGGATTGGTGGCGGTAGTCTGACAGTCCCGTTTTTGAATCGCTGTGGCATCGTGATGCAAAAAGCCGTGGCGACCTCTGCGGCTTGTGGATTGCCGATTGCCGTGGCAGGCGCATTGGGCTTTATCTGGTTTGGTCAACAGGCCCAAGTCGCAGTACCAAATACGATTGGCTATATCCATATTTATGCCTTTATTGGCATCAGCATGATGAGTTTTTTCACCGCCAAACTCGGTGCAAAAGTGGCACATTTACTTTCACCTGCGGTACTGAAAAAATGTTTTGCGGCTTTACTGACCACCGTCGGCCTGTATTTTATTTATCAAGGTTTTATGGCCTGATTTAATTTTTTAGGTTGAACTGATGTATCACCTAAGGAGAATGGTTCACTATTCTCCTTTTTTATGAACTTGAGTTGGCTGTAGAGACACAAGATTGTCTGACAATGACACAGTATTCATCGAAAAAATTCTGTCTAATAGCAATATAGCCCAAATCATGGGCTGAACCAGTATCCATAAAAATAAAGACAGGAACGGTATGCCATTAGAACAAGCACACAGTTTGTCTGAGCAGATTGCCAAACACATTAGCGAACAGATTATTCGCGGCGAATTGGTCGAAGGCGAACGTATACAGGAACTCAGGATTGCCTCGGAGCTGGATGTCAGTCGAGGGTCAGTTCGTGAAGCCCTGCTGTTGCTGGAACGCACCCAGCTGATTGAAATTTATCCGCGTCGCGGTGCCATTGTCTCGGAAATGTCAGCCTTGCAGGTGCGGGCCTTATTTGACATTACCTCTTTATTGCTGGGGCAGATGGTGCATCGTATGGCTGAAACCTGGCGGAGTCATGAAGCCGAGCGCATTCAGCTATTATTAGAACAATTAGAAGCAGAAACTCGCCAAGGACATACAGAAAAGTTTTATGATCTGATCTTTCAGGGCATGGCCCAGCAACATGAGATGGTCGGAAATCCCTATCTGATGCGCTACTATCAGGAACTGTTACCTTGCTTGCGGCGTAGCTATTTCCTGACCCTGAATATTTCCAGACGCGAGTTACAGGAATCTTTCGACTTATTTAAACTGGTCACTGAAGCAATTTTGATACGAAAAACCCATCAGGCCGCTTTATTTATGGAAGATTTTTGTCGACACTTACGCAACCTTGTGTTGGAATCTCTGACACGGATGAAACAAATTGAACTCGCGTGGGCCAGACGCTCACGACGTTAAATCAGGACATTATGCGTTTAAGCAGTTTAAAACTTTCAGGCTTTAAATCTTTTGCCGACAGTACCACTTTACATTTTAAAGATAACCGTACTGCAGTCGTGGGACCGAACGGGTGTGGTAAATCTAACGTCATTGATGCCATACGCTGGGTCATGGGCGAGTCCAGTGCGCGCCAGCTGCGTGGTGGCAGCATGCAGGACGTGATTTTTACCGGAACTGCCAAGCGTAAACCGGTGGGCATGGCCAGTGTAGAACTGCGCTTTGACAATACCTATGGCAAACTGGGCGGTGCTTATAATGCCTATAATGAACTGGCAGTCCGCCGTCAGGTCAACCGCGATGGCAAGTCTGAGTATTTCCTGAATGGCAGCAAATGCCGGCGTCGTGACATTACCGATATTTTTCTGGGCACCGGTCTGGGGCCACGTTCTTACGCGATTATTGAACAGGGCATGATCAACCGTCTGGTCGATGCCAAGCCGGATGAAATGCGGGTCTATATTGAAGAAGCTGCCGGGGTTTCGCGTTATCAGGCACGGCGCCGTGAAACCATGCTGCATCTGGATCACACCACGCAAAACCTGTCGCGTCTGGAAGATATTGCCTCTGAACTTAAATCTCAGTTAAAAACCCTGAAACGTCAGGCTGAAAGCGCGATTCAATATAAGCAACTGGAAGCACAGATTCGTAGCATCAAGATCGAAATCCTGTCTTTCCAATGTGAACAAAGCCAGCGCTTGCAAGAAGAATATACCGTGGAGATGAATACTCTCGGAGATAATTTTAAGCTGGTGCGTTCCGAGCTGACTACGGTTGAACATGATTTAGGTCGTACCAGTGAACTGTTTCAGCGTCTGATTCAGCAATCGACACCTTTGCAAAGTGAATGGCAACAGGCCGAGAAAAAACTGGCCGAACTGGAAATGACCTTGCAGCAAAAACAGTCTTTGCTCGAGCAAAATTCCACCAGTCTGGTCAAGCTGGAACAGCAAAAAGCCCAGACCAAAGAGCGTTTGCAATTGATTGAACTGCAACTCGATACCTTGCAGCAGCAAGCTGAAGATCAGCAAGCACAATTGCAGCAGCAAGATGGCCAGAATCAGGCGCAGAGCCAAAATCTGGCTGATCTCAAATCACAACATACAACAGTCGCGGCACAATTTGCCCAAATCAAAACTCAGGTCGAACAGCAGCAGCAGCGTAAATTACAAATGCTGGCTCAAAGTGAACAACTGGCCAAGAATATTGAGCGGATTGAACAGCAAAAACAGACCGTACAGCAACAGAGCATACAGATTCAGCATCAAGCGCAACAAGATGAGCTAGAGCAATATCAACAAGACAAGACTGAGATCGAACAGCAGCTATTCACATGTGAAGCGCAACGCACTGTATTGCAAGATCAATTGGCTCAAGTTCAGACCGAGCAGGCAGAACAGCAGCAGTGCTTGATGCAGTTAAAATCTGAAATTCAGGTGCTGCATTCAGAACAGAACAACCTCAGTCAATTGCTGACCAAAGCCAATCCACATGCCAAGGCCGATGCACTACAGCTAATGCATGTACTTAAGCTCAACGATGCAGGCAAAGACTATGCAAAGTTGATCGAAAAGTTTCTGGCAAAATGGCTGTCTGCCCAGATTCTGGCAGAGGGTGAAAACTTTCTTGAAGATCGGGCGCGTCAGTTAAAACCATATGCTGTACAGGATAAAATTCAGATTGCCAATACCGTGTGTCTGGCCGACTGGATTGAATCTCCACAGTATTCACTGTGGCAGCAGGTTGCAGTTGTAGATTCATTAGCGCAAGCCTTGAAACTTCAAACTGGGCTTTTGCAAGGTCAGACCCTACTCAGTCTGGATGGCTATCAGGTTGGGCCTGATTGGGTGATTGCGCTGGATTATGATGAATCGAGCCAAGCCGCTCAGGGCGCATTGAGTCATCGTATCCGTCTGGAGGAAATCGAGCTTCAGTTATCAGCACTGAATACCCAACTTACTCAGGCTGAAGAGCAACTGCCTGAACTGAATCTTCGGGTGAAGGAGTTAAAAACCCAGATTCAAACGATCAGTGAGCAGTACAAGCACACACAAAAGCAACTGCAACAACTCGATGTCAATATTGCCAAAGTTCAAAGTAGTGCTCAGGCTTTCGCATTACAGAAGCAGCAATTACAGCATCAGCTGCAACAACTCGATGAGCAACTTGAAGAAGATGCCATGCAGAAAGACGATCTGGAAATTGACCTGCATGCCTTGAATATCAAGCTGGAACAAGCGCTACCAAATTATAAAACCCTGCAATTCCAGCTGGAAGCATTGAGCACTCAGTTAGATGACTCGCAGCAGCTTAGCCAGCAAGCGCAGCAGGAACTGGAACTGCTGCGCCGTCAAAGCGTACAGAGTCAGCAGCAGATTGAATTGCTGGAAAAAGATCAGGTATTTTTAATAGAACAGTATCAACAAATTAATCTACAAATCGAGCAAGCCAAGAAATTTGTCGATCCGGTACAGCTGGAATTGCCTGCTTTACAGAGCCAGTTTAATGAACAGGCGCAGATCACTGAAAAGCTGCAAAAAACCTGGGCCGACTGGCAGATCGAATTAAATCAGGTGCAGAGCAAGCAGCAGCAGTTGACTGAACAGCGTCACAGTTTCCAGCAGCAGGATGAAAAACTGCGTACAGCACTGGAAGCCAAACGTCTGGCCTGGCAGGCAGCCAAATCTAATTTGCAGCATTATTCAGAACAATTAAAAGAACTGAATCATGAAGTCATCAGCGGTTTAACTATTGATGTCAAAACCCATCAGGCGAAACTGGAAAAAGCTCAGGTGCAGTTCGATAAGCTCGGTGCAGTGAATCTGGCGGCTTCTGAAGAATATAAAGAAGTCTCGAAACGCTATGAGGAACTGAGCCACCAGATGCAGGATCTGGAAAATACTGTGGAACAGCTACAAGCTGCGATGAAAAGTATTGATCAGGAAACCCGCAAACTGTTTATGCACACTTTTGATCAAGTCAATGCCGAACTGCAAAACCTGTTCCCGAAAGTATTTGAAGGGGGCGAGGCGAGTTTAAGTCTTGAAGATGGATGGCAATCGGGTGTAAAACTGATGGCCCGACCACCGGGTAAACGTAATAGCTCCTTGGCATTACTCTCCGGTGGGGAGAAGGCTTTAACTGCATTGGCACTGGTATTCGCGATTTTTCGCTTAAATCCGGCACCTTTTTGTGTACTCGATGAAGTCGATGCACCGCTAGATGATGCCAATGTGGGACGTTTTTGTAATTTAGTCAAAGAGCTTTCTGAACACGTGCAATTTATTTATATTACCCATAACAAACTTGCAATGATGATGGCGACTGATCTTTTAGGTGTAACCATGCCTGAACCGGGAACCTCAAAATTAGTGACAGTAAATTTGGAACAGGCAAAAGAATACGGCTTAGCTGCGGAGGTATAATATGGAAATCACCACCATTATCGGGATTGTTATTGCAATTATCATCATGCTGTTGGGCATCAGAATGCTGCTCAAAAAACCTGTAGAGGCAGTCCCTTCACTGGATGCTAACCTGCATATCGATCCGGATAGCCAGACCCCTGTCATTCCTCGGCATGTACGATCGCAACTGGCAAAGCAGAACGCAGATCCGGCACAACGTATAGAGCCGAGCCTGAGCGTAGAAGAAAAGGCTCCTGAAAAACCTTCGGCATTTCGCAAGCCTGAACCGACCTTGGCTGAGCCAGCAGTGCTTGAGACAGCTGCAGCGGTCGAGCCGAGTCCAATGACCGAAGCTGAAGTGGTGGCAAGCTCTGCAACTACAGAACCAGCCGAAACATCACTGGAGCAAAAGCCGGCCGAAGTAGAACCGGAAAATAACCAGCCTGAAAATAAAGATATAGCTACCGAATTTAGTCTGAACAGCAACATCGAAAAAGCAGAAATTTCTGAATTTAATGATGAAAGCAGTATTCTGGATGCCCATCTGCATGAGCAAAAAATAGTGGATGAAGAAAGTGCGTTATCCAGTGCTGAAACCATTATTTCTCTGCATATCTATCCGCAAGGCCGTGTACTTTCAGGTGATAAAACCCTGAAAGTCTTACTCAAATATGGTCTGCGTTATGGCGAACTGGCCTGTTTCCACCGTTATAGTGAAGATGATTCAAAACTGCTATTTTCGGTACTGCAAATGACCGATACGGGTATGGAAGGCTTTGATCTGGAAACATTGTCGACTCAGGAAGTCAAAGGTCTGGCTTTCTTCCTGGCTTTACCGCATAGCGATGTACAAAATGCCTTTGATACCATGGACAGTATTTCACGTCTGATTGCCCGTGAAGTCGATGGTCTGGTCTATGACCAGAACCAGCAGGAATTTACCCCACAATTACGCGAATTCTGGCGCCATCAAGCGATTGATTATCGTGCCGGTCAACCGACAGAAGTTTAAGCGCTTTTGTTCAATCTCCAAGTTGAATCTGGAGACTGCAATTTTTATAATAGCCAAAAGCTGAATATTCTACAGGGCGGATTTTCCGCCCTTTTTTATGGTGAAATTATGACCCAAGATGCCACTGTCATTGCGCAAATGCGTCAACTGATTCAACTGCTTGCCAAGCATAACCATGCTTATTATGTGATGGATCAACCGAGCATTGAAGACAGTGAATATGATCAGCTCTTTCATCAGCTTAAAGCCCTAGAACAACAATATCCCGATCTGATCCAGTCTGATAGCCCGACCGATAAAGTCGGTGGGCAAGCACTTTCAAAATTTGTCACCGTTACGCATGCTGTTCCGATGCTGTCATTAGGCAATGTCTTTCATCAGGACGACCTGTTTGCTTTTGCCCGCCGTATTGAAGAACGTTTACCGAATCAAGAAATTGAATATGATGTTGAACTGAAATTTGACGGACTGGCCATTTCCCTGTGGTATGAGCATGGTGTCTTGACCCGTGGTGTGACCCGCGGTGATGGGGAAACCGGTGAAGACATTACCCAGAATGTCCGAACCATTCGCAATCTGCCGAAACTTTTATCATCAGTGAATGGCATCATTCCCGATTTGTTAGAAGTACGCGGCGAAGTGTTGATGCCGAAATCCGGCTTTGAAAAACTGAATGCCGCCAATGCAGCCAAAGGTGAAAAGACCTTTGCCAATCCACGTAATGCGGCGGCAGGCAGTTTGCGTCAGCTGGATCCGAATATTGCCGCATTACGGCCACTGGCTTTTTATGCTTATGGAATTGCACAATGCGTACCGCATCATGGGCAAGGCACAATGTCTGCCAGTCTGGAATGGTTACATCAGTTCGGTTTTGCGGTTGGCGAGCGTCACTTTATCTGTGACAGTATCCAGGACGTGCAAAAAGTCTATGAACAGATTATTCAGGAACGTGCCAGCCTCAGTGTAGAAATTGATGGCATGGTGATTAAAGTCAATGACCTGAAACAGCAGCAGCAACTCGGTTTTCTGAGTCGGGAGCCGCGTTGGGCCACCGCTTATAAATTCCCCGCAGTTGCAGCCTTGACCACGGTTGAAAATATTAACTGGCAGGTGGGTCGTACCGGAACTCTGACGCCGGTAGCACGTTTGAATCCGGTCGCGGTCGGCGGCGTGACTGTTTCTAATGTGACCTTGCATAATATTGGTGAAATTCACCGTCTCGATGTACGGATTGGCGATACCGTCAGTGTTTACCGAAGTGGCGATGTAGGTGTCACCATACACTCAAATGTTTCAAGTAGAACTCAACTAGATTTTCAAATGGCAGTGTAAGGGTAGCAGTAATGTCTAAATATATATTTAACGATAACCAAATCGCCATTATTGAAAAACTAGACTTTAATTTAGGTATAGAAGAAGCAGAGAAGTTATTTACATCTGATGAGCACAGTTGGGAAGAGTTGGAAACATTACTTAAAGTTGCTAATGCTCTTTACAGATCAGGTTATCCGATTATTGAGGATGAGACGTATGATGAATATCTTAACTACTTCAAAACTCATGATCCCGACAATCCATACTTATTAAATGTAGAGCCTGAAGTTTTAATCGATAGTAAGACTGTCCGACTTCCAAAGAAAATGCTTTCTACTGATAAAGCATATTCTTTTGAAGAAATTAAAAAATGGACGGAAAGAATTACTAAAGCAGCGTCAGAAATTGATTTTGATCAAAATTTAATTCGTATTAGGGTTACACCGAAACTTGATGGTTATGCTGCTTATGATGATGGCATAACTCTCTATACCCGAGGTGATGGGACAAGAGGTCAAGATATTACTCGTGCATTTGAACGAGGGCTCAAAGTATCAGAAAATGCAGGAAGAGGTTTAGGTCCGGGCGAAATCGTAATCAAGAAAAGTTACTTCGATGAAGTGTTGAGTGAAAAATTTGAAAACTCACGGAATATTCAAGCAGCAATTATTGCTGAAAAGAAAGTTGATGAAGATGTTCAAAAGGCAATTGATGAAGGTGCCTGTGTCTTCTACCCTTTTTCACTATTAGAGAACTGGACAGGAAGTATTGAAGAGTTGTTGTCAAACTTTGAGAGTATTCTTGAAGATATATGGAACTCAGTTGATTTTGATGTTGATGGTTTAATCTTAGAATCAACAAATGAGCCCATTAAAGAGCATATGGGCTCTACGAGAAAATTTCATAGATGGCAAATTGCTTTTAAAGTGAATGATGCAACGGCTGAAGTCGAAGTATTGGAAGTTGTTCCACAGACTTCAAGGACTGGTCGAGTTTCACCAGTAGCTGTATTGGTTCCGACAAAACTTAGTGGGGCTACTTTAAGTAGAGCAACCGTTCATCACTATAGTATGGTGAAGACCAAAGGGGTTGGTCCTGGAGCAATCATAAAGCTAGTCAGAAGTGGCTTAGTTATTCCAAAAATTGAAGAAGTTATCAAACCAGCAGAGCCTGAATTACCTAAAAATTGTCCTAGTTGTGGTGCTCACCTTATTTGGGAAGGTGATCATTTAATATGCCCGAATAAGTCAGACTGTCCTGCCCAAACTGAGAATACACTGATTCATTTTTTTAAAACATTGGGTAATGTAGATGGCTTTGGGCCAAAGGTGATTGAAAAAATAACTAATCAAGGTATTAAGCACATCCATGAAATTTATCAGATTCCTAAGCATCAATTTGTAGAGTTTGGATTTGGAGATAAAACGTCACAGAATCTTATCGATCAACTCCAAGCAAGTAGACAGATTGAAATAGAGGATTGGAGGTTTCTTGCTGCATTTGGAGTTACCCGATTAGCTGGCGGAAACTGTGAGAAATTACTTCGGCATCATGCCCTAGTTCAGGTTTTCGAAATATCAGTCGAGGATATGGTTAAAATAGATGGATTTGCACAACTAAGCGCTGAAGCTATTGTTGAAGGTTTAGCAAACGTTAGAGAAGAGTTTTTCAAAGTATATAACCTCGGTTTCAACTTAAGTGTTACACCCAAGGAATCTGATAGAGAAAGTTCAGATTCGCCTATAGCTGGAGCAGTCGTTGTATTTACTGGCTCGATGCAACAAGGTTCCCGTAGTGATATGGAAAAGCAGGCAAAAGCACTTGGAGCTAACGTGGCTAAATCGGTTACTGGTAAAACCACATATCTAGTAACTGGCGACAAGGTCGGTGAAACTAAGATTAATGCAGCCCGTGATAAAGGCGTTAAGGTCTTGACTGAACAGGAATACTTTAAATTAATTGGGGAGCTTTAGAAAGCGGCTCATTGCTAAACGCCAGTCGCGAATAGGCATACGCTGGTGGACAACCAATAAACGAATTAAAGCAGGAATTAACAAATGACAAGTTTACAACAACGTGCCGAACTTCAACGCCAAATATGGGCGATTGCCAACGATGTGCGAGGCTCAGTGGATGGCTGGGATTTTAAACAATATGTACTGGGTACGCTGTTCTACCGTTTTATCAGTGAAAACTTTGTCAACTACATCACTAGCGGTGATGAGAGCGTTAATTATGCGGCCATGTCTGACGATGATGAAAACATCAAGTTTGCTAAAGAAGATGCCATTAAAACCAAGGGCTATTTTCTTTACCCTAGCCAGTTGTTTAGCAATGTGGTGGCTAATGCACACAAAAACGAAAATTTAAATACGGATTTGGCTGCTATTTTTGCCGCAATCGAAAACTCAGCCAATGGCTACGATTCAGAAAAAGACATCAAAGGCTTGTTTGCGGATTTTGATACGACCAGTAATCGTCTGGGAAATACGGTTAATGCAAAAAACGATCGTTTAGCAAAGGTATTAAAACGAGTGTCGGAGCTTTCTTTTGGTAATTTTGAAGACAACCAAATTGATTTATTCGGTGATGCTTACGAGTTCCTGATTTCCAACTATGCCGCCAATGCAGGTAAATCTGGTGGCGAATTTTTCACGCCGCAGCACGTTTCAAAATTGATCGCGCAGCTGGCTATGCACGGCCAAACCAGTGTGAATAAAATTTATGACCCTGCGGCGGGCTCCGGTTCATTGCTCTTACAAGCTAAAAAGCACTTTGATGCGCATATCATTGACGATGGCTTCTACGGTCAAGAGCTAAACCACACAACTTACAACTTGGCGCGTATGAACATGTTTTTGCACAACATCAACTACGACAAGTTTAATATTCAGTTAGGTGATACCTTAACAGAACCTCATTTTCTGGATGACAAACCATTTGATGCAATTGTCTCCAACCCACCTTATTCCGTGAAATGGATTGGTAGCGATGACCCAACGCTGATCAATGATGACCGCTTTGCGCCTGCTGGTGTATTGGCACCCAAATCCAAAGCCGATTTTGCTTTTGTGCTCCATGCGCTGAGTTACTTATCAAGCAAAGGTCGTGCGGCAATTGTTTGCTTCCCTGGTATTTTCTACCGAGGTGGTGCTGAGCAAAAAATTCGTCAGTACTTGGTTGATAACAACTATGTTGAAACCGTGATTTCACTGGCACCTAACCTGTTCTTTGGCACCACCATTGCCGTGAATATTTTGGTGCTGTCTAAGCACAAAACCGACACCACCACCCAATTTATTGATGCCAGCGGTTTGTTTAAAAAAGAAACCAATAACAACGTGCTGACTGAGAAACACATTGAAGACATCATGAAAGTGTTTGCCAGCAAAGAGAACGTGGATCACTTTGCTGAATCCGTAGATTTGGATGTTATAGCAGGCAATAGCTACAACCTTTCGGTAAGCAGTTATGTTGAAGCGAAAGACAACCGCGAGCTAGTGAACATTACAGAGCTTAATGCCGAACTTAAAACCACCGTCGCTAAAATTGATGCGCTTCGCAGTGATATTGATGCCATTGTGGCGGAAATTGAAGGTGAGGAGCCTGACGCATGAGTAATTTGAGCTATTTAGAGAAGCTATTGGATGGGGTTGATGTTGAGTGGAAATCCTTTGGTGAAATCGCCAAAATCCAGCGAGGTGCATCACCTAGACCTATTGCTAAATTTATCACAGATGATGAAGATGGTGTTCCATGGATAAAAATTGGAGATACTGAGTCGGGCTCAAAATACGTTGAGCAAACGGCTCAAAAGATCACAAAAGAAGGCGCAACAAAATCTAGAGTTCTAAAAAAAGGCGACTTTATAATATCTAACTCAATGAGCTTTGGCCGACCATATATCCTAAACATCACAGGAGCTATTCACGATGGATGGGCTTCAATTAGTGAGTTTGGCGATAAATTAAACTCAGACTTCCTTTATCATTATCTGTCTTCGCAAAGTGTACAAAATTATTGGATAAGTAAAATAAATAGCGGTTCTGTAAGTAATTTGAATGCAGATATTATTAAAACTCTGCCAGTCCCCATCCCATGCCCAAACAATCCAGAAAAATCGCTGGCAATACAAGATGAAATTGCGCGTATTCTGGATGCATTTACCGCCATGACCGCCGAGCTGACCGCCGAGCTTAACATGCGTAAAATACAATACAACTACTACCGCGACCAGTTGTTGAGTTTTGAAGATGATGAAGTTGAGTGGAAGACATTGGAGGAGGTCGCGCACTTTGCGAATGGAAAAGGGCATGAGAAAGATATATCAGAAAATGGTAAGTTTATTGTTGTCAATTCAAAGTTTATCTCCACAGATGGGTTAGTTGCTAAGTACTCAGATAGCCAACTATGCCCTCTTTTTAAAGACGATATTCTACTGGTAATGAGTGACCTACCCAATGGTAAAGCTCTCTCAAAAACATTTATTGTAGATGAAGACGAAAGGTACACGTTAAATCAGCGTATAGGTGCAATCACCGTTAAAGATAAGTCTGAAATGTGGCCTAAATTTTTACACTATTATTTAGATAGAACTCCGCAATTGTTAAAACATGATAATGGCGTTGATCAAACAAATTTACGCAAAGGTCAGATCCTTGAAGTTAAAGTGCCAATTCTTCCACTCCAAAAGCAGGAGCATATAGTTAGTATCTTAGATAAATTTGATAAACTCACAAAATCGCTTTCGGAAGGTCTCCCACACGAAATCGAGTTACGCCAAAAGCAATACGAGTATTATCGAGACCTATTGTTGAGCTTCCCTAAATCTGAAGAGGTGACAGCTTAATATGGGTAAGGAACTAAATGACATAGCTAAAAACTTAATGAGCAAGAATAAAAAGGTGCAGTTAATCTATGCCTTTAATGGCACGGGTAAAACGCGTTTGTCGCGTGCATTTAAAGAGCTCATCGCGGCAAAAGACAATGGGCAAGATGCGATTATTGATGCGGAGCAAGCGCCACTGTCGCGCCACAAGATTTTATATTACAACGCGTTTACGGAAGACTTGTTTTACTGGGATAACGACTTAGATGCTGATGCAGAGCCGAAGCTAAAAATCCAACCCAATACGTTTACCGATTGGATTTTGCAAGACCAAGGGCAAGACATGAACGTGATCAGTTCGTTCCAGCGTTATGCCAACGATAAACTAACGCCACGCTTTAATCCGCAATACACGGCTAAAGACACAGACGGTAAAGATGTTACCGTCAAAGCCTTTTCTGAGGTGACGTTTTCACATCAAGGTGGAGATGACGAGTCGGATAGAAAAATTAAAATATCAAAGGGTGAAGAGAGTAACTTTATTTGGAGTATTTTTTATTCATTGCTTGAGCAAGTGATTAGCATCTTAAATGTACCTGAAGATGCTGGCCGCGAAACTGACCAGTTTAACCAATTACAATATGTGTTTATTGATGATCCGGTGAGCTCGTTAGATGATAACCATCTAATAGAGTTGGCTGTTGATTTAGCTCGTTTAATTAAGTCGAGTGATTTCGCTATTTCTGGTCTTAAATTCATCATCACCACTCATAATCCGCTTTTTTACAATGTTTTGCATAACGAGTTTAATCGAGCACCCAAGTTCGTTTTGCACAAGCTCGATGATGGCAAGCATGACCTGATTGAGCAAGAAAATGATTCGCCCTTCTCGTATCACCTGCATTTAAAGAATGAGTTAATGAAAGCGGCAGACTCAGGCGATATCCACAAATACCACTTTAATTTTTTGCGAAATGTTCTCGAAAAAACCTCAACGTTTTTGGGGTACGAAGAGTGGGGTGAGTTGTTGCCCGGTGTCAAAGGTAATAGGGCTACCGGGCAAGTAAACCCCTATGCACGGGTGATTAATTTATATAACCATGCAAAACACGCAGGCCATGAAGTGGCCGAAGTCGAAGAAGATCATAAGCGCGTCTTTAAGTTTCTAGTGAAAGAGATAGACAATATTTATAAAGGGATACGCGCTCCACAAGGGACACAGGCTTAGGAATAGATATGGCAGAATACAAAGCAATCGCAGAGTCTAAAAATTACATTGTTTTAGATAAATACACGCGCCAAGACCAAATTGCTGAGGGCTATCAAAGCGAAGGTGATTTAGAGCGGGAGCTTATTCAGGATTTAAGCAATCAAGGTTATGAGTATCTACCCGCCTTGACCACACCCGATGCCATGATGGCAAATGTGCGCAAGCAGCTACAAGCCCTCAACAAGGTCCAGTTTACCGATGCCGAGTGGGCGCGCTTTTGCGAGCAATACTTAAACACACCCAGCGATACTATTCTTGATAAAACTCGCAAGGTGCACAGTGACTATATCTTCGATTTTGTCTTTGATGATGGTCATATAGAAAACATCTACCTGTTCGACAAGAAAACTATTGCTCGTAACAAAGTACAGGTCATTAAGCAGTTTGAGCAAACGGGAAGCCATGCCAACCGTTACGATGTGACGATTTTGGTCAATGGTTTGCCTTTGGTGCAAATTGAACTGAAAAAGCGTGGTGTGGCAATCCGTGAAGCGTTTAACCAAATACATCGCTACAGCAAAGAAAGCTTTAATGCAGAGAACTCGTTGTACAAGTTCTTGCAGCTGTTTGTGATCTCTAATGGCACCGACACGCGCTATTTTGCCAATACCACGAAGCGAGACAAAAACAGCTTCGATTTCACGATGAACTGGGCGAAGTCAGACAATACGCTGATCAAGGATTTAAAAGACTTTACCGCCACTTTTTTCCAGAAAGAGACCTTACTTGAAGTGATCTTGCGTTACTCGGTGTTTGACGTAAGCAATACTTTACTTGTAATGCGCCCCTACCAGATTGCCGCCACTGAGCGCATTTTATGGAAGATAAAGAGCGCATTTAACGCTAAAGACTGGGCTAAGCCTGAAAGTGGGGGTTACATTTGGCACACCACGGGTTCAGGAAAAACACTCACCAGCTTTAAAGCGGCACGTTTGGCCACCGATTTAGACTGTATCGATAAAGTCTTTTTTGTGGTGGACAGAAAAGACCTCGACTATCAGACCATGAAAGAGTATCAGCGGTTCTCACCTGATAGTGTGAACGGTTCAGACAGTACCGCAGGGCTTAAAAGCAACCTGGATAAAGACGATAACAAGATTGTCGTCACCACAATCCAAAAGCTCAACAACTTAATCAAAAGCGAAAGCGATTTAGCGATATACAACAAGCAAGTTGTCTTTATTTTTGATGAGTGTCATCGAAGTCAGTTCGGTGAAGCGCAGAAAAACCTAAAGAAGAAATTCAAAAAATACTATCAGTTTGGCTTCACAGGTACGCCCATTTTCCCAGAAAATGCACTGGGCGCAGAAACTACGGGCAGCGTGTTTGGCCAGCAGTTGCACACTTATGTGATCACTGACGCCATTCGTGATGAAAAAGTACTCAAGTTCAAAGTGGACTATAACGATGTTCGTCCGCAATTTAAGAGCATTGAGACTGAGCAGGATGAAAAGAAGCTTAGTGCGGCGGAGAACAAGAAAGCGTTCTTACATCCAATGCGCATTCGTGAAATCTCGCAGTATATTCTGAGCCATTTTAACCAGAAAACGCATCGAGCCTATTCTGGCGCTAAAGGGTTTAACGCCATGTTTGCGGTCAGTAGTGTTGATGCGGCGAAAGCGTACTATGAAACTTTTAAAACATTGCAGGCCGAGGCTGAGAATGGACCCACGAGTAAGCCTCTGCGCATTGCGACTATCTTCTCATTTGCAGCCAATGAAGAGCAGGACGCTATCGGTGATATTTTAGATGAGAGCTTTGAAGTTAGCGCGATGAACAGCAGCGCGAAAGAGTTTTTGAGCGCCGCGATCACGGATTACAACGCCATGTTTAAATCTAACTATGGCGTGGACAGTAATGGCTTTCAGAACTACTACCGTGACCTTGCCCAGCGCGTGAAGAATCAAGAAATAGATCTGCTCATAGTGGTTGGTATGTTTTTAACGGGCTTTGATGCGCCTACGCTTAACACCTTGTTTGTTGATAAGAATTTGCGCTATCACGGCTTGATGCAGGCGTTTTCTCGCACTAACCGCATTTATGATGCGACTAAGACCTTTGGCAATATTGTTACCTTCCGGGACTTAGAGCAGGCAACCATTGATGCCATCACCTTGTTTGGTGACAAAAACACCAAAAACGTGGTGTTGGAGAAGAGCTACAAAGAATACATGGAAGGTTTTAACGATATTGCTACTGGGCAGGCGCGTCGAGGTTTTGTTGATATCGTAAAAGAGCTGCAAGAACGCTTTCCAAACCCAGAAAATATTGAAAAAGAACAAGATAAAAAAGAATTTGCCAAGCTCTTTGGTGAATACCTCAAAGCAGAAAATATTTTACAAAACTACGATGAGTTTGCTGGATTAAAAGCGCTGCAAAGCTTAGATACCAGTGATGAACAAGCTGTTGAAGAGTTCAAGTCAAAGTACTATCTGGACGATGCTGACATCGAGGCAATGCAAACCATCGATATGCCAAGCGAGCGCGCTATTCAAGATTATCGCTCTACCTACAACGATACCCGCGACTGGTTGCGACGCGATAAAGAAGGTCAGGACAAAGATAAGTCAACGGTAGACTGGGACGATGTGGTCTTTGAAATTGATTTGCTCAAATCGCAAGAAATCAACCTCGATTACATTCTTGAACTGATTTTTGATCACAATAAGAAGAACAAGAGCAAAGAAGGCTTGATTGAAGAAGTTCGTCGTATGATCCGCGGTAGCCTTGGCAATAGAGCGAAAGAGAGCTTGGTGGTTGATTTTATTAACCAGACAAACCTAGATGAGATCAATGACAAAGCCAGCATTATCGACGCCTTCTTCAAGTTCGCCCAGGCGGAGCAGAAGCGCGAAGCCGATGCCATCATTGCCTCTGAAAAGCTCAATATCGATGCTGCCAAACGTTATATTGCGTCATCACTCAAACGTGAGTTCGCCTCTGAAAATGGCACTGCTCTTAATGAAGCGCTGCCCAAACTCAGCCCCTTGAATCCGCAGTACCGAACCCAGAAGCAAACGGTTTTTCAGAAAATCGCTGCTTTTGTTGAAAAGTTCAAAGGTGTAGGTGGGCAGATATAGAATCTCTTGAGGGAATAGATCAATGGAGGATACAGTTAGCTAAGAGCTATTTCACTTTAAAATCAGCCACTCTTAAAGAGTGGCTTCCACATCAGAAGAGCTGTTCTTTCTCATCCAATCACCAGTAATTTCAAATTTAAAAGCGTTATGAATTATTCTGTCTAGAATTGCATCGGCTAACGTAGGATCCAACATGGGTCTTTATACTTTCTGCAGCGAAAATATGCAATTTCAAATTAATTCATGGTTTTTTGCTCCTTAATACCTAATTTCACAGCAATTTTATGGCTTTCACCACGCTGTGGAACTTTATTATTTTTAAAAATTCGATAAACCAGATCTGGAGAGAAATTGTTATCTCTTGCCCATGCCGATATCGTTGTTCCGGAATTTATAAAATCATCCCGAACTTGCTGTATTGATTTGACCATTTTTGATAAATTTTGAATAAATTAGATGAAAAAATATGGTTTTTTTTAATGTATTTCAAGTATTTTTTTTGATAAGTATTTGTTTTATTTTAATAATTATTTAAATAATGATTTTGTTATATATTTTTAAAATCCTCTAAAAACTGTAGTTTTATTTCGTATTCTTTTTTCTTTAAATGGATTTTATTTTCTATTTCTATAATTTTTGATCTAAACTCTGGATACTTCGAGTTTAGTTCTGATATGTATTTATTTTTTATAGATAGACCGTCTAACTGTATGATTAAATTTTCTTTTTCTATATTGAAAATATTTTCATAATCTTTATCTAGGTGTTTATAGCGCAATTTTTTAAGCTTTTCAGTTTCACTATATAAATATAATCTAGAATTATTTTCTGAATATTTAAACTCCAAAAAACCATGTTTAGCTAAAATCTTTAAACTAGAGTACATATACTGCCGATGTCGGGCATGATTCTTGATTTTTGATTGATCAAATTGAAGCCAAAATTTTTTAGCTTCCCAATTTTGAATTTCATTTTTGAGCATAACTTGCATGAAGTGATCAGCAAGAGGGAGATAGAAGTCGAACATAAGATTCTTTCAAATTACTAATAGTGAAGAGGATTATAGTCCGTGGATATATAGTCCTCAATTGGTGATATTTCTGTTTTTTGAACGATTAGATTCAAATGTCAGAATTATCTATTAAGATTGGACAATTAATCCGCAATCGACGCTTACAGCTAAAAATGACACAGGAATCTTTAGCTCTTCAGTGCGGTATAGATAGAAGCTATATGGGTAGAATTGAACGTGGTGAGGTGAATCTCACAGTTGAAAAAATTTATGAAATTGCTTCTGTTTTAAAGATTAGCCCTAAAGAATTACTGCCTTGTGATCAAATCACCTAATACATCTAGTAGATTTTGTTCTTGATGACGATTAATTATTCTTGCATTCATACCAAGTGAAATTGGTTTCTCAACATCTAGAACAGGATGATCTCCGATAAATAGCATTTCTTTCATATCACATTTGAAATGAGTTTCTATCATTGCATAAATTTGCTGTTCTGGTTTGATATGACCAACTTCGTAACTAAGAACAATTAAATCAAATAGATCAGGAATTAGCTTCTTGAGCTGTTCACCATAATATCTAGCTAAGTTAGAGCATAGCGCAAGCTTATAACCACGATTTTTTAAGTTTTGTAGTGTTGAAATCGTATCTTCATATAACTCAATTGTCTGTAAATCATCTCGAAGATCATCCTCGATTTCACTCCAAAGTGGCAATGGTATGATATAGCCAAATAATTCTGTCAATTGTTTTATATTCACATTATTAGACATAATAAATTTGGCATCATCAGGTTGTGGTGCTCTTCCATTCTCTTTTAGCCATCTCATGAGTTTACGATAAGGTGAACGGCCCGTTTTAATTTTAACTAGCGTGCCAAAAGCATCAAAAACAATGACTTTAGGAAGGTGATTCATCATTCTTACTATTGATACTAAACTTATAGTAGGTTTAGTCTAACCAAGGACTAAGAAAATGCAATTCTATTCATTTCATATTTCTAAAAAGATAAACTGGATAGTTTAAATATGCCAAAAAATATTGATTTAAAAGAAGAACGATAAAATGAGTTAAGTTAGCAAATGGGAGAAGATCTTAAAATATTGAGAGTCGTACCTGTGATTACTGGCGAAATTAAAATCAAAATTGACTAGATTTCGAATGCATTTTGAAAGGTTTATATTTCCAAACGGCTTTGTTGTATAAAGAGCTGAAAGATAGAATTCTCCTAATTAACTCAAATTTAGGATTCAACTTGGGAATAAGGTCGGCCTAATTCTGTAATTTTTTCAGCCATCCTTGTATATAGAAAATTCAACCTTATATATCAGTAAAATAATTTCATCTAAAGGATTCACTTAAAAATGCAAATAGAACACAAGGTTATTTTTTACCCGGTTGGGAATGGGGATACTAGCCAAATTATTCTGAATAATGGTCGAAGAATTCTGATGGATTACCGCCATCAAAAAAAAGGGGAAAATACTTCGGAACCTGTAATTGACCTTAAAACTAGATTAAAAAAAGAGTTAGACGATGCTGATAGAGATTATTTTGATGTCGTCGCCTTCACCCACGCTGACGATGATCATATTTGTGGATCTACTGAGTTTTTTGAACTTGAATTTGCTACTAAATATCAAGGTAACGGGCGCATTAAAATCTCTGAGCTTTGGGTACCTGCAGCCATGTTATTAGAGAAAACTGATAATGATCACCGATCAGATGAATTTGTCATATTACGTCAGGAAGCAAGACATCGTTTACTTGAAGGTGAAGGTATACGCGTTTTTTCTAAACCATCTGAATTAACTGACTGGCTATCACCAAAATTAAAAGAGCGTGGAGAGAGTTCGAATGCACGCGATCATCTTTTCGTTGATGCAGGTACATTAGTTCCAACTTTTTCTTTATTCAAAGATGGAGTCGAATTTTTCTGCCATTCTCCATTTATAAAACACTGTGCTGGTGGAGATATAGTTCGAAATCAAGCGTCTTTGATCTTCAATATTCGCTTTAATGCAGATGATAATATTTATGACTATTTAGCAGTAGGTGATGCAGACTCATGTGATCTAGACGATATTGTAAGTATTACCAAGTATCATCAGAATGATGACCGTTTAGCATGGGATTTATTTAATATTCCTCATCATTGCAGCTATAAAGCGCTTAATGCCCAAGATAAAGGAGTTGATGAAACTGACCCAACTCCATTAGTCCAAGAATTATTAGAAATGGGAAAAGCTGATGCTTATTTAGTGAGTTCGAGTCACCCTATAAGAGATGATAAAGATAGTTATAGACAGGTACAACCTCCTCATATTCAAGCGTATAACACTTATAACAAGTACCTTAAAAAAATTAAAGGACGTAAATTTCTTGTAACAATGCAAGAACCTAATGAGCAGAAACCAGAACCTTTAACTTTTGAAGTTACTTCAGGTGGTATTTCGTTTATACGCACTACAAATATAGGAGCTCCGTCTCTTATTACTTCAGTACCTCCTAGAGCAGGCAACGATGACACAAGAATATTTTGATCTAAACCGGGGAGTAGATATTCCTGATCGTACAGATTTGATGCTATCTAGGACTAAAGAATTATTAGAAGCTATTGATCGTAATAATGATTATAGCTGCATCAAATTAATGCGCTTTCCAATTGATGGGGAATTAACAGCAGAAGCTATTATTGTTGACGTAGAATGCGACGGTATTCCTCCTAGGAATACCGTCGGTTTGCAATATCGTGAACGTCTTGCTCTTCTTGTATCCAAAGATCCAGAAGAGTTAGTCCATGTTTTAGCAATGCGTAAAGATTTTCCTACCTTAATACACCAGAATCAGCGAGGAAAAGGCCAACCAGCAAGCTTGTGCTTATATTTTGAACCATCCATCTCGGTATTAAGGACTTGGACGCCTCAAAAATTTCTAAGAAGAATCCAATGGTGGTTTGAGAAAAGTTCAAAAAACGAACTACATCCAATAGATCAACCTGTTGAAAGTCTTTTTTTTCGGAGCAAATTTGAACTTATTCTTCCCTTTAATTTTAAAGAGTTAAAAGAAAAAAATTCAAATTTTATAATTACTCGTGGTTCTGTGCGTCAGGATGAAGGTTTTTCTTGTTTTTTACATACAGATAATCCAAAGGATCAAAATAATTCTAGATTTAGATATATACAATTAGAGCTGCCACCTGTTGTCCATGGTGTAATAGCAAATGATCCAAGCAATTTTGGGGAACTAGTCGACCTTTTATTAGATCGAGGTATTGATCTAATAAAAGAGTTAAAAATTGCCCTAGACAAACTAGTCACGGAGTCTGGCGCTACAGTACCTGACAATTACAAAGGGACACTCATCTTATTACAGATCCCTATATGTAGAGCTATCGATAGCCCCGTTGAAAAAGAACTCTATAGAGCTTTTCTGACGCCTATTGATATATTAGATTTAGGGGTGGAACTCGACCTATTAATCAAAATGGATCGTAAATATTATCGGAATACATTGCTTCTTACAGACAATCAAATACTTAATAATCGTTGGCGAACACATCCATTAGATGCTATTGAAATTTTACAAGTAAATGACAATTCTGCAGCTCGAAAACAATCTGGTATCAGTTCAGAAGGAGCAACAGGAGTACTTATTGGAGCTGGCTCATTAGGTAGTGCACTTCTCAATTTATGGGGAAGAAGCGGTTGGGGTAAATGGACTGTCATTGATAAGGATCATATCAAGCCTCACAATCTCTCAAGACATACGGCTTATGTATCTCATATTGGAGAATCAAAAGCTAATGTCGTTACGGAACTTCATTCTCTAGCGGTTGATAATGCATCTATTTTTACAAGCGTAGTAGCTGATGCTACTGATCTTATAAAAAACTCTTCTTCAATCATACGCGATCCAGATATTGTAATCGATGCCTCAACTACTCTCGAATATCCCCGTGCAGCTAGTAATGATGATTCACTATCACGCCACATTTCAGTTTTTATAACTCCTAATGGTAATGGAGCTGTATTACTAGGCGAAGATATAGAAAGAAAAATTAAGCTCAGGACCCTAGAAGCCCAATACTATAGAGCTCTTATTCAAAATGACTTAGGTAGAGACCATCTAACTAATGCTATAGGAACTTTTTGGAGCGGTGCCGGATGCAGGGATATTTCTGTTGTATTACCTTACTCTAGAATTTTAAGACATGCTTGTACTGTGGCTGAACAAATTCAGCATCAAGCTACGCTTCCTACTGCTTTCATTAAAGTGTGGCAAACAGAGCCTGAAAGTGGTTCTACTTCTGCATATAATTTTCCAGTTTACGCAGAAAGAAATTTTATTTTAGATAATATAACCTTATTTATTGATGAAGGAGTTATAGAACTTCTTTCTGAGATGAGAAAACATTGCCTTCCAAATGAAACAGGTGGCGTTCTATTAGGTTATTATGATTTCAATATTAAAGCAGTTGTAATTGTCACAGCTCTACCAAGCCCTTCAGATAGTAAATCCACGCCAACATCTTTTGAACGTGGAACGGCCGGATTAGCTGAAAAAGTAAAGGAAATTTCAGCTAGGACAATGGGTATAGTGGGATATATTGGTGAATGGCATAGCCATCCTACTGGTCACTCAACCTCTATGAGTGGAGAGGATATTATTCAGTTAACACATCTTGCACAAGAAATGGCAGAAGAAGGACTACCTGCTATATCGCTTATTGTAGGTGATAATAATTTTCAAGTTTTTAAAGGAATAAGAAATTAATGACTAAGCCAAACAATATTGCTTTAGCTCTCTCAGGTGGTGGAATTAGAGCAATGGTATTCCATTTGGGGGTACTAAAATATTTATCTGAACAAAATAAGTTAGAGGAAATTAGTCATATCTCTACTGTATCGGGCGGGAGTTTAATAATCGGCTTATTATTAAAAGAAAATCAAATGCAATGGCCAACATCCTATCAATACACTGAACACCTGCTTCCTTCTTTGCGAAATAAATTATGTACTAGAAGTTTAATAGGAGGAATGGCAAGGCAACTTCTGAAGCCGCGAAATTGGTATTTTTTGTTATCAAGAGCCAATTTATTAGCATTTGCTTTAAAGGATGAATGGGAAATTGACAATAAACTCGTAGATATTCCTATTTTTCCTGAATGGTCAATAAATGGAACAACAGCCGAGACAGGTAAAAGATTTAGATTTAAGCAGAAAAACTTTGGAGATTATTTATTAGGATACGCATCCTCTAAAAATTTTCCATTAGCGAATGCCTTAGCCGTATCCGCAGGCTTTCCTGGTGGGATTGGTCCATTAGTTATTCAAGCTGAATCATATGAGTGGAAAAAAAGAAAAACATGGAACGAGCTAGAGGAAAACCAGTTAACCATTTCCCCTTTATATCCAAGGTTTCATGTTTACGATGGAGGTGTATATGATAATCTTGGGCTTGAACCTTTTTTTAATGCGGGTAGAGGTGCTTTAAAAGAATCTCTCCCAAGTAAGACTCAGTTAATAGTATCGGATGCAAGTACCCCATTAGAAAAAGGTTTTTCTTTATCTAAAATTAATCCTTGGCGTCTAAAACGAATCACAGACATAATCTATGATCAGTCAAGAGCATTGCGTATCCGAGCTTTCGTAAATTATATTAAACAAGACGTAAATAGAGGTAATTTGATCTCTATTATAGATAAGATAAATGATGGTGATATTTGTAGTTCCTCTGAGTTTGCATCAAAGTTTCCTACCACTCTTAGACGACTAACTTATGAAGAATTTGATAAGCTTCTTAATCATGGTTATGAATTAGCAAAAAAATAGACTAAATTTGTCTAGGAGAGTGGTGGCAGTCCATCAGAAACTTTGAGCGTTCTCCGCTCACATATCTGAACTGAAGAACAAAGGCTGATTGGTTTTAAGTAAACTTCTTAAATCCATTTATCGTTGAGAGAAGAGAATCTAAAGCTTCAGCTTCGTTTATTTCCTTTAAGCGGAACAAATTTACAATTGAGATTAATTTTTTTACACGAATTCTAATTTGAGGAGAAATATTGCTCATATCTATATCTCCTTGATCATTTTTTTCATTGTATTCAGTGGCTAGATGCACATAATGTGACATAGATTCATTGTTTGCGTGCATGGTAACTTTTCGGCATGCATTTGAAGCAACACTCAGAATACTTGAAAAGCTACCTTGTGCTGATATTTTCTTAATTGCTTTAGCTATATTAAGGGTAATAAATCTATGGCGAAAAGAATGATTGGTTAGGTGCTTCAGAGCCTCACAATATTTACTACCGTTAATAACCTTTTTTGCATAATTTTTTAAATAAGTAGATTTTAATGGTTTTCCTGTGACTGAATCGACAAAAAGAGCATCATGCTCCATATCAGGAAACATATCTTCAATTATATGGACGTATAAAAGAATAACTTGAATATCCTCATGGGTAGTCTTTACTGATCGAGTTTTACCTTTGTATTTTCCTTTCCTTATGGGGATATTTCGGATTATTGGCTGCTTGTCACTGATGAGTAATGAATCCGCTGCCTTTTTTATCATAGTTCGGGTTATCTCGTGAGCCTCACTTATTCTAGAACCTGTAATATCTAGTAATGTGGTTAAGGCCTCCCACCTGCTTATGAGGAATGTATTTATTCTTGGGTGGTTGGTTGTACAGTTGATGGCATCTAGCCACATAACTAACTCGTGATCATGAACGTATTCAGCTTCAGAGGCAATGTTAATTAGTCCGACAAGTGATTCATGATAAAAATACTCACCTGTTATACTTCCTTTCTTGAATTTAAGTTTTTCATAATGCACGCTGAATATTTTATCTGAATCTTTCCCTGTAGTACCCAGTTTCCATTCTGGATACATTTTACTGAGATAATCTATATACTCAATTGCAGTCCTTCCATGTTGAATAATAGTACCGTCTTTAATATTCCTATCTTTTGACTCCTTAATATATTGATAAAGAGTGCTATCATTAATCTCACTCAGATTTATAGAATTATCTTCAAGGAAATCACAGAACAAATTTAAACTATATGCTTTTTTTTGAACGGTTTTTGCTAATGGGCGAATATTATATGTTTGTGAACCACCGCCATAATGAGTAATAAATGAATTAGCATCCCAATCAAACTTACCACCTTTCTTTAAAATCATGGGAAGTGGGCAATCATTGTTTTGATCTATTCGCCTACTAGTATTGAGAAATTTAAGGTTAGGATCTTTTGCAACGACTACAGAAGACATTATTTAACCAGCCAGAGTCGATTTCTACCTAGGATTTGAGCTTGAGATAGAATAAGTTTTCTATATGCAGCATCGATTTCCTTATCTTCTCGACATTGATCTAAAAGACTCATATAAGCTCTATACACTTCCGCTAATGCAACACGTAATTCCTCGTTTTCAATTTTTAATTTATTGACTTCATTTTGTGAGATTCTGGCGGTGGAATTACCTTTATCCTTCCTTTCTGATTCTAGGAGTTGAGAAAGCCTATGATTGGCATTTTTAATTGAATCAATTAGATCGTTTAAATATTTTAAGTTATGCTCAGCATGAGCTGTATTGTAAGAATAAGATATAATATTAAGATCACTATCATCCCACTTATGAACTGAAGTTTGTGAGATGGCGTTTTTTTTCATTTCCAAGCTGCTAGGTATATCTTCAAAGCATTCTATCTTATTTATGAGTTCAGTTTTTCGCTTTATAGATGAGGATATTTCAATCTTTTTATCGATAACTGGTTTCGAAGTTTCGCCCTTCTTAAACTTTGACATAACTAAATTCCTAGTTTTATGGTTTAATAAAGTAAAAGAAAACTTCGTTTCCATCAATTTTACAGAAACGGACTTGTTGACCTGTTTTTTCTTTATGTTCGTCAATCAATCTACGGACCAGTGTCTCTAGCACAGTTGAAATATTTGTTGACTGTCTGGCTTTGTTAATGATGCTTCTCACTGCTTGATCACCATTAATATGCTTGTTTAATGATGCCCCTATCTGTGCAATAGTAGCCTCAGCTTCGTCGATCCATTCATCATCAGGTGACACTTCTGCATAATAGAATGTTTGATCGAGGTTAGAGTGACCCATGAACCAAGATAGCTCATCTAATCCAATTTGATCTGAGAAGTTAAAATACACTACAGCAAATAGTCTTCTAAATTGGTGTGTTGATGGATACCATCTTTTTCCACCGATCAGGGGGGATTCAATCCAGTCCATAAACATATTAATGGAAGCATTAATATAGTCATCGCTTAAAGGGTTTTTAGAGTTTTCCCCGCCATCTTCACGAGCCGCACTGATTGATCTATATGACAATGCACAACCAAACAAAAATAGTTCATTCTCATCTCCTATAAAACCTCGTCTTTCTTCAAGCTCACATACCATTAAAGCGAACTCTAGACCGTAATCGTATATTAAATCAGGGATAGGTCTATGTACTTTTTCTAACTCTAACCTTTCTGAGCTTTTAGGGATTTTCATGACTATGTCAAACAAACCATCAACTGGGGATTGTACAAAGCAATTACGGTTTAAAGTCCGCAATGATGTTGCTCTGCCAGCAGAGAAGCTGGCGATCAGAATCCATATTGCAGCTGTGTAAAGTCTGATAGCCATATTAACAGACATGCCATTTCTTAACTCGCTATAGTCAAATTTACTGACATCTGCTTTTTCCCATGACGTAATGATTAAAGGTTTGAGAGCGCTTGGGATCTTAGTTGTTTTATATACATAATTCTTTATCTTTAGGCTATGTTGCCTGCTGGTTGATAAAGCTATACCAAGTTCTTTTATCCTGTTAACTTCGCCTTTAGATAAATCCGAAAGGTACTGACGAAGTGGCTCTCCATAAACGCGTGCAAAATGTAATGCTGAGGAAGTTGTATGAAGGGATAATGAAATTGGCATCAATGGAGTTTTCACTCTATCGATCATTTCATCAAAAATAGTCCTTCCCACAGAAAACAGTTTCATTGGCGAATACTGAAACTTATATTTTTGGGCAGTTCTTGCAGTAAAAAAGGCTTCCAATTTAGAGATTTCATTAGAGATTGTACTTTGACTTGGATACAGATCAAAGTCTATGTCAAACTCTCGTGTACATGCATTATTGTATTCTCGCTTATACGCCATTTGAGAAAAAAAGCCATCATCTTTTGATTCTAAGTATTTAATTACCTTGTATTTAAGACTTTTAAATTCCCTAGTTGTAATAGCAAACTCAGTTTTTATTAAAGACCAGTTTATATCGCTCTTTGAGCTCCATTTTATTAATATAAAATTAACTGCTTTTTCAAACAAATCCCTCTCTACATTGAAAGATAACAAGTAATGTTTCAACTCTTTTAATTTGATTTGCTCTAGGCTTCTAACTAAAGGTTCGCTCTTGGAAATACGAAATTCATTTGCATGGTAGATGAGATGAATTACAGATATAGCGATATCCGAAATCCTAGCTGGTCTTGTAATTTTACCTGTTGTATCAAGATAAAGAAGACTATTACGGATATCTATTAATAATGCTTCATTAATTTTGTCAGTTAGATACTCATTATCTGCAATCTTTTTTTTGAATTCAAACTTTCGGGCTTTATTAAGGTTTTCCTTATAGAAGGATAAATTAATACCAACTTTGGATAAGTACCAAGTTTTATCATTTATAGACTCGTTCAACATCCATCGAGGTTTAGGGTAAGAGGAATTAACAATGGTCTCTAGCAAGTCATTAGGGTCTATGCGTTCCTTTATAGGGCTTAAATTACTTTTCATTATTTACACACCTAAGAACTATTTTTCTCGACATTTAACTGTGCTGTCCTAAGCATATGCTTCATCATTACTGAGGACTCTTGTCCAATCTTATCAAGTACATCTTTACAGTTTTTCTTTAACTTCTCATCTTTACCATCTTTCGCATACTTTATAGCTAACTGAAGATTTAGATCAGATACACAAAAATATAGTGGGATATCTTCCTCATTATCTATACAAGGGTTAGTTAGTTTTTCGTATAAATTACCTCCCATATCTGGATTATTGAAAACTTGTTTTAGCTGTAATTTCAATTCGGCCTCACTCATATTTAGTGACTTGAAAGGTAATTTATCAGATGAGGTAGCCATAAACAGAAATATCTTCTGAAAGTTTCTTATTTTGAGTCTGTAAATTATCTCAGTTAAATATTTCGGGATGTAACGATTAAGAGTTGTCTTAACAGTATTACCAAAATATGTCGAAGTCTTGATGGAGTCGCCATTTGAATTTAAATAAATTAAAACACCTTTTGATGTTCGTACTTTTTTTAATGTAGCTTCCTGCAAAGTCGTGTTCTGAGGTGAGAGCGTCAAGCAGAACTTATTAAATTTATTTTGGAATGTTTCAGGACATGGAACAGTGGTACCGTGACAAGATAGGCAAACCCATAGATCTCGTATTCCCAAGGTCTCTCTGATTCTTGCTGTCATTTCTAATGCCATTCTTAAGCAAGTTGCCGCATTTATTTCATATGCATCTATATCGGCTAATGATTTACAAGATCCTTCTGCTTTTCTTGAGCGAGCGCTTCTAGCTCGTGGCTTTAAAGCTTTAATTCTTACAGAACCCTCATCATCCACTATAACAAATTCATGGCCGTGACCGTCAGATGATATTTTTACTCTATAAAGCGAGTACGGATTAATCCCTAATTCTTCTGTGATGATGGTTTGCATCGCAGATGCAATACTGCTTGTTAAGCCTAGATATCCAAGGATATCTTCGCTTATAGCGAGATTGTTAATATTATGTTGAGTTTTGCTATTTAGTAGATCATTAAAGTAATGATTGTAATAAGCAGTTAAATTATTTAAGCGTAATGGATGTGCGCTATTAAAAGGGTTTACCTTTGACTTAGAATTGCTGCCTTTTGTTCTACTTACGAGTAATTGAGGGTGGTTCATGAATTCATCAAACTGGCTTTGCTCTATGATGATATTTTTATTACAAAACTTTTTGTACCCCTGAAAAACAATCTCTTGGGCGTTTTTCACAAGCATACACAAGTTATATGAAAGTTCGCTCTTTAAAGACTCGATAAATTGGGGGGTGTTTATGTATTCATCACGCTTTTTTTCATCATACATGTCCACTTCACAAATGAGCGGGTTGTCTTTTCGCACCTTTTGCGTATTTATACACCTACGCAAATTGTCCGGAAGTTCAACGTTTTCTGGCAATACGCCATGTTTAACTAATACATCAAGTGAGTTCTTAACGTTCTGGAATTTACCATATGCTGTATTTCTTTGATATTCATCAAGCAAGTTACCTCTATATTTTAAAAGCTCACCTTGAATAATTCTGGGATGTTTATACCACTCAATATTACTTGATGAAATTTGCTCTAAAAATTGAATTAATGGGCCTCTATGATGTTTCTTATGCTTAAAACTGTTAACGTGCTCTTTTAATCTATTAGCAATTTCTGGAGTGCAGGTGGAGTTTAGTATTCTCTTAAAGTTCTCATCGGCGCTAGATTCATGTGAGAAAAGATTAGATATTTCTTCTGGTATAATTTCAGATTTAATTAGTTGGAATTGAGATTCAGTTGGTAAAGTAAGAAAGTTATCTAGTTTATTTGATTCTTGTTTACTAAAAAATTCTATATTAATTAATTTCTTAATGAGCATTTGAAGATCACTTATTAAAATTCTACTGCTTTTAAAAGTGTATCTTTTGCAGAGGTCTATTCGAATATAGTGTAGGCTTTTAGCTAGTTCACCTGGATCGTTATTGTTAAGTGCTTCATACAGTACTGCTATGTATGTTTTTAATAAAAATGATAGTTTGGTTTGTCGCTGCTTACCCGACTGAGATATAAAATTGGAAATTAAATAATAAACATCAGCATTCAAAATTCCTGATAAGTATTCAAGCCTTAGTGCAACAGTAGGTGAGAGAGAATGATCTTTAGCGTTGTCTACTGTCTCTGATTTGGAAAGGTCATAGTTGATCTTGAGAGAAACCTCGAATGGAATTTTCTCAGACTTACAGGCTTCGTATTGAGGTTCAGTGAGAGTACACATGAGGAAAGATAGACCATCGACATTTCCGCCTTTGAAATAGCTCTCATAAATCATGTGCTTTATGAGCAAGCAAATCTGTTTATACCTTTCATTTGCATATTTAAATTTATTCTGCTGGCAAAGGTCCGCACGAATGTAAGTAAGGTTAAGAATTAGCTCGTTTTTATCATCATTTTTGAAAGGTGAATGGATCAGTTCGATGTACCGAATCAAGATAAGGGAAAGCAAGGGCTGTTGATCCGTGCTCTTAGAATCAATCCATTTTCTGACCAACTCACCGACACTAATAAACGTAGATAAAAAAATGAGCCTTTCGTCATGATCTATCACAGCCATTCTCTTTTTGATAGTTTCAACTAGTGAAGATGTTCTATTTTTATATCAAAATCTCATTTATTACAATAGTATTTGCATGATGAA
Organism: Acinetobacter sp. YH12255; assembly: GCF_013417355.1. Lineage (NCBI taxonomy): Bacteria > Pseudomonadati > Pseudomonadota > Gammaproteobacteria > Moraxellales > Moraxellaceae > Acinetobacter > Acinetobacter sp. YH12255. Next base: position 35,351 of record NZ_VPEC01000006.1, on the reverse strand, counting down.
AGGTTAGATGTAAGGTGACACTTCCTGGTAATTCCTAAAGTGGAAAAAGTCTGGCCGGAATTCCGCCCGGTGGATGCCGTTGAAGTGCATTTACCTGAGCAATGTCCAGTCTGTGATTCACCGGTAGTGATGCCGGAAGGTGAAGCCTTGGCGCGTTGTTCGGGTGGGCTGTATTGTGCAGCGCAGCGTATTGAGGCGATTCGTCACTTTGTTTCACGTAAAGCCATGGATATTGAGGGTCTGGGGGATCGCTGGGCAGAATCTTTGCTGCATCTAAATCTGCTGAAAGATGTCTCGGATATTTATCACCTGCATGAACATCGTGAGCAGCTGCTACAGATTGAAAAAATGGGTGAAAAATCTGTTCAGAATTTAATAGATTCTATTGAGAACAGTAAGAAAACCACACTGGCCGCTTTTATTTATGCACTCGGTATTCGTGGCGTGGGTGAAACTACAGCGCGCATGCTGGCCAATAATTTCCAGACCTTGGATGCATTACGTATCGCGGATATCGAAGCACTCAAAAAAACGCCAGATGTGGGGGATATTACCGCAGAATGGATTATTGATTTCTTTCAGGCGCCGCATAATCTGGAAGTTCTGGATCGTTTACTGGCTGCCGGCATTCACTGGGATGCACCCATTGCGCCAACACGCCAACCACTCAATGGTGAAAGTTGGGTGGTCACCGGAACATTAAGCACCATGGGGCGTGATGAAGCGACTCAGTTGCTTCAAGCATTAGGCGCGCGAGTCAGCGGCAGTGTATCGAGCAAAACCAAATGTGTGGTGGCGGGTGAAAAAGCCGGTTCCAAACTGGACAAGGCAGAAAAGCTCGGGATAGCTGTGATTAATGAAGAACAGTTTATTGCCTTGATGAAAGACTATGGTCAGCTTGAAGCCTAAATCAGGACTTGATTGAAGCACAGTCATTTAAAAAGCGCCTTTCGAGGTAATGCCAGTCAGTTAAGAAATTGACTGGCATTTTCTTTTTTAAATTCATGATTATATTTGACAAGTAGAAAAGTCATCCGCAACTGTTTGAGGTAGGACTAGATTTAAAAATGATTGTTTCTGCGACAAATTTACTAATCGATGGTAGCTGACGAGTTTTGCGGTGAGGAGTGTTGCTCCGCAAGATGCCTTCCTTGCGAAGCTTTGCTTCTCATTTAGGCGAAACCAAAGTAACAAATAATTTACAAGAATTTGATTTATAACATTAAGACTCCGTAGTGAACGACTAAAAAGTTAAAGAGTCTATTTCTAAACTCCTTAACTGATCAGCATTACACCTTCAGGTGGCTTTTTAAATCTATAAACTTTAAGGAATATATTTTTTGACTATGCCATCATCCAGCAGTTGCTGGAAATGTTCGACCAGACTTTCTTGTACCGGACGATACTCAATGCCGAGCTCATCTTTACTTTTCTGGGCATTAAAGAAAATTGGATAACCCATATTCAGTTCCACAAACTTAGAGCTAAAGCCTGCCAATGGCCCAAACAGTTTAAAGGCCGCTTTTGGCAACTGATTGCGCGGGAAGGGGAACTTATTGCCAAAATTTTCTCTTAAAATCTGCCCCATTTCCAGCAGGCTCAGGCTTTCACTACAAATAATATAACGCCCATGTGCTTCCGGTTTAAATGCAGCACGGAGATGTGCTTCAGCGACATCCTGCACATCGACCACACCATTCCACATGGGTGGAACACCGAATAGCGTCATGCCATTGGCGAATTGCTGCAAGACCTCGACACTTCCGGACTGGGTGTTGGAGGTTAAGGATTGACCAAAGACCAGCGCCGGATTAATACAAATCAGCGTCCAGCGATCCTGTGCGTCTGCCATCTCCCAGGCCTTGCGTTCAGCCATGACTTTAGAATAAGGATAAGGCTGATGCGTTTCCGAGCTGGTGGTATTCCAGCATGATTCATCAAAACTGTTATTTTCAGTTTGTAGAATATCAACCGCATCGCCATAAGTAGAGGCAATACTCGACGTGACGATCACGCGTTTTACAGATTCTGTCTGATTGACGCTATTCAGGACATTTTCAGTGCCTAAAACCGCAGGTTCAATAATGTCTTTGACCGCATCTTTATAATTGGTCACCACAAAAGGCGAGGCCATATGAAAAACAATTTCACAACCTTGCATGGCTGCATCAAAAGAGCCCGGGCTTAATAAATTGGCCTGAAATAACTTTAAAGTGCCTGGACTGTTATCGGCAATTTTTTCTAAATGGGCAAAGCTTTTATTTTTATTCAGGTCACGTACCGTGGCATGTACGGTGTAGCCTTGCGTGAGTAATTTCTGGATGACCCAGCTGGCAATATAACCCGATGCACCGGTAACTAGAACCGGCGCTGTAGTATATAGATGTGTCATAGTTAAACCATTGTTGTTTTAAATTTGTCTGCATCATAAGCGAAATTTATGCATTAAGTACGCCAATGCGGTGATGTTTATACAAAAACTATTAATATGACTGATCTTCATGAATATTTACAAATTTTAACCTGAACATTCTTTGGTGTATTTAGCTGTAGAGCCGAGCGCCGTAAAAATGCAAAGTATTGTTTTATAAATGGGATTTGATTCAGAACGAAGTGTAAATGCAAGTACTTCTCATTTTAATTATATAAAAATCAAATATTTAACATGGTTAAGCTTTGCAAATCTGAATGCTTTTCTCCATAATAGCAGCATAAAGGTAGGGAGTAATTCAAATGCGCGGTAATCCAGAAGTCGTAGATTATTTAAATATGTTGATCGGTGGCGAACTGGCTGCTCGTGACCAATACTTGATTCACTCTCGTATGTATGAAGATTGGGGTTTAACCAAAATCTTTGAACGTATCGACCACGAAATGCAGGAAGAAGCCCAGCATGCGGATGCGATTATCCGCCGTGTATTGTTCCTTGAAGGTACACCGAACATGCAACGCGATGACGTTGAGATTGGTGAAGATGTCGTGAGCTGCCTGAAAGCCGATCTGAAACTTGAATATCATGTGCGGGAAAAACTGGCACAAGGCATCAAGCTGTGCGAAGAAAAAGGTGACTATATCACCCGTGATATGCTGCGCCAGCAAATGTCAGATACTGAAGAAGACCATACCTACTGGTTAGAAAAACAGTTGCGTTTAATTGAACTGATTGGCTTGCAAAATTATATTCAATCACAGATGTAAAATCGGATTGAGAAAAAACCCAGCATATGCTGGGTTTTTTTATGGGATAAAAATTGAGGGCAATACTATTCTGGTTTCAGTTGGGACAATGTGGGGTTGATAAACATTGCACAAAGAATAGGATGATTGCATAAAGAGACATTTAGTGAGCAGTTGGTTATTATGAATTTCTGGGTTCTAAGATCAAGGCCATGTGAATTCTCTAAAAAAAAGCTTATTTATCTTTGTGTGAAGAGAAGACGAATGGGCGTTTTAAAGATAAAAATGACATAAAAGGTTCATTAAAAATATTTGGTTAGGCAGAATAAGGGCAAGTGCATAAAAATAAATTTTCTCGGTAGAAGTTGAAAAAATAGTTGTTTTTGAAGATATGAGATTTGCTTTGTCCAATTTAATTTCTCTATTCAGCTTTGATTCATAAATTGCAACAAATATAGGGCGTTAGGTTAAGAACTTCCTAGATCAATAAAACATTAAGATAAAAATAGGTATGACTTTGAAATCAGCAATGTTAAAGATGACCGTTTTAGCACTGACCATCGGATCGGGGGAGGCGGTCTTGGCAAAATCGCCTGCGCAGTCAGATAAAGTTTTAAATATTGCATTTGAAGCGCCTGATGACGGTTTTGATATGGTCAAGACCTATAATTTTTATAGTGGCAGTATTGCTGAAGCGATTTTTGAACCCTTATTACGCTATGACTATCTGGCACGACCCGCCACTTTAACCCCGAACACTGCGGAAGCCTTGCCCAAGATCGAGCAGGAGGGCAAAGTCTATACCTTCAAGATTAAGCCTGGAATTTACTTTAGTGCTGATCCGGCATTTAAGGGCAAAAAACGTGAACTGGTTGTCGAGGACTATATTTACTCCATGAAGCGGGTGATGGATCCTAAAAATCATTCGCCGACCTTTTCGTTTATTGAGGGCAAAATTCTCGGTGCAGATGCTGCCATTCAGCAAGCCAAAAGTTCTGGTCAATTTAATTACGATGCGCCAATTGCAGGACTAAAGGCACTTGATCAATATACCTTGCAAATCACGCTCACGCGTTCCGACTTTAATTTCCCTTATATCATGGCCTATGTCACTTTTAGCGGTACCGCCAGAGAAGTCATTGAGCATTATGGCGCGCGTGCAGGTCAGCATCCAGTCGGGACAGGGCCCTATCAATTGCATAAATATGTGCCGCGTAGCCGGATTGAGTTAAAGGCCAATCCAGATTACCGGGGATTTAGCTGGAATTTTAAGGGTGAAAATACGGCCTGGGATCAACGTCTGGTGAAAGAAATGAGCGGCAAAAAAATGCCGCAAATTGGGAGGGTCAAGGTCAGTATTATTGAAGAAGAACAATCGCGCTGGCTGGCGCTGAAATCGGGTCAAATGGATTATGACCGGCTCACTGCAAGTGGTGCTGAACAGGCCTTGGTCAATAAGCAGCTCAAAAATGAATACAAGCAAAAAGGCATTTTGCATTATCCAAATAAAGATGCAGAAATCACTTATACCATCATGAATATGCGCGATCCTGTGGTCGGTGGAAATTCACTAGAAAAAATCGCTCTGCGTCGGGCAATCGCCTTGTCTTATAACCAGAATGAAGCCATCAAACAGCTGTATAAGGGACATGCAGATAAAGCTGAAATGATCATTCCCGAAGGCGTGAATGGGCATAATCCAGCTTATAAAAATAGTATTGCCTATAATCCCCTCTTGGCCAACAAGCTGCTCGAGCGTTTCGGTTATAAAAAAGGTGCAGATGGCTATCGGACTTTGCCTGATGGCAAACCTTTGACACTGAAAATGAACTCGACCAGTTCCAGCTCTTCAGTGATTGCAGCGGAATTATGGAAAAAGAATCTGGATGCAGTTGGTCTACGTATTGAATTTAAAATCAGCAATTTCGCCGACAACCTGAAAGAAGCCACCCAATGTAAACATATGCTGTGGGGCGGCGCCTGGATTGCAGATTATCCGGAGGGTGAAAATTTTGCTCAACTCTTATATGGCCCAAATGCACAGCAGGGCAACCTGAGCTGCTATACCTCAAAAGCCTATGATGCCCTGTATCAGGCTGCCATGAAGCTGCCACCAGATCAGCGTACGCCCTATTATGAAAAAATGAACCGGCAAATCGAAGCCGATAATCCCTGGATTTTACACAATACCCGGGTGCGTAACTGGCTGATTCATCCTCAGGTTCAAGGCTTTAAGGCACATCCAATCATGAACTCCGTTTGGCAATATCTCGATATTGAACCAGTCAAAAAATAAACCTATTTAGATGAAGAGTATGATGAAGGGAAATTTATCAAAGCAATTCAAGCAACTGACGGGTAGTGTTCTGTTGGGAAGTTTGCTCTGTTCGGGGATCGTTTCTGCATGGGCCGTTAATCCTGCAGATCCTAACAAGGTGATTCGGGATGTTTTTCCTGTGGCAGAAACCGGATTTGATCCCGCCGCAACGCACGATGCCTATTCAGCCCGGGTTAATAGCGCGATTTTTGAAAACCTGTTTAGCTATGACTATCTGGCAACCCCAGCCAAGCTGATTCCTAATACCGCGGTTGCCATGCCAGAAGTCAGTGCAGATGGTCTCACCTATACCATCAAAATCAAAAAAGGCATTTACTTCGCCGATGATCCCGTTTTTAAAGGTCAGAAACGTGAACTGACGGCTTATGATTATGCCTATTCATTAAAACGTCTGATCGATCCCAACTTGCATTCACCAAATAGCTGGTTGCTGGATGGCCGGATTAAAGGGCTGGAAGCATGGGTCGCCTTAGGCAAAAAGAATGGCAAAGTCTATGAAAACCCCTTTGAAGGCATTCAAACGCCAGACCGTTATACCCTGATTCTGAAACTGACCCAACCGGATCAAAACTTTCCGATGTTACTGGCACATGGCCCAGCAGCTGCAGTTGCCCGTGAAGTTATTGAAAAGTACCGTAATAAAGCAGGCTTTGCGATGGACAAACCAGTCGGTACAGGCCCTTATTTATTGTCACGCTGGACTCCGGGTTCACGCATTATTTTAAAAGCCAGTCCGAACTACCGGAGTTTTGTCTGGAATTTTAAAGCCAGTAGCAGCGAAGACCAGCCTATTGTGGATGCATTGCAAGGCAAAAAAATGCCGCAAATTGGCACGATTGATATCCGGGTCATTGAAGAAGTCCAGTCACGCTGGTTGGCCTTTAATAAAAATGAATTGGACATGACTGAAATCGACGGCGACATGGTGGTTCAGGCGCTTGAAAATGGGCTACTCAAACCCTCCTTAAAACAAAAAGGGGTTCAGTTATCTAGGATTACCGATCCGCTGATTGGCTACCATTACTGGAATATGCAGAATCCTGTGGTCGGTGGGTTCAGCAAGGAAAAAATTGCGCTACGTCGTGCCATGGCCATGGCTTACTCTACCGACAATATGATCAGTGTCTTGCTCAAGGGCGATGCCAATAAGTTACAGATGCCGGTACCACCCGGAGTGGTTGGTTATTCACCGGATTATAAAAGCAGTATTCCCTATTCGGTCAAGGCGGCCAATATGCTGCTTGACCGTTATCAATACAAAGTCGGGGCCGATGGTTGGCGCAGACAACCCGATGGTAAGCCTTTAGAGATTGAACTGATTGTCGGTAATACCAGTCGTGGTCAGCAACAGGCAGAATTCTGGAAAAAAGCCCTGGACAATATTCAGATCAAGATGGTCAGCAAAGCCATGCCATTTGCCGAGGCGATCAAGCTGGAAAAACAGTGTAAGACCATGTTTAAAAGCTCGGCCTGGATTGCTGACTATCCGGATGCCGACAACTTCATGCAGCTTTTTTATGGCAAAAATGTCAATGTCACCAACAATGCCTGCTTCAAACATCCTGAATTTGACCGCCTGTATGAGCAAACCCAAAGCATGCCAGCCAGTCCTGAACGTGATGCAATCTATCGCAAAATGTCCCGGATTCTGGAAGTGAATATGCCGGTACTGATGCTATATAGCACCTATCGTAATGTCTTGTCGCAACCTCGGGTCATTGGTTATAAAAACCATCCGATTCTGTCTTCAGAGTGGATGTACATCGATATTGATAGCAAAAAGTAAGAAAAATCTGGAGATAAATATGAAATCGAAGTCTTTAAAATTAAGTAGCTTATGTTTAGTCATAATGGGGGGGTATCAGGGGGTAGCGGCACAGACTCAAGCGCAGCTACTGCCATTATTTAAGGCAGCAGAGATTCCATCTTTATGTGATGCCAATCTGGCCAGCATGCAAAAAGATATTCAGATATTTGAAAATCAGAAAATTAAAAATAAGGCCAAGGCAGGGCCTTATCTGGCTGAATGGGATGAATTACATGCCAAAGCCCGGGATTTTGGTGCAGCAGTCGGATTGTATAGTAATGTCGATCCAGACCCTGCATTGCGTCAGGCAGCAGATGACTGTGAGCTAAAAATCAGCAAGTACCAGACCACGCTGTACCAGAATCCGAAACTGTATGCCCAGTTCAAGAAACTGAAGGCCAGCGATCCGATTGATCAAAAATTCTTGCAAGATATTCTGGAGCAGTTTGAAAAAACAGGGGTACAACTCAGTGCAGAAAAACAAAAGCGCCTGAAAGATATCATCGAAGAATCGACCAAGCTGTCTCAGGATTTCGCCAAAAATGTACGTGATAATCCGCATAAAGTCGAATTTACCCCAGCAGAAATGAAAGGTCTGCCAGCCAGCTATATGGCGGGGTTAAAGAAAAATGAAAAAGGCAATTATCTGCTTGGCTTTGATTATCCGGAATACCAGCCATTCATGGAGCTGGCAGAAAGTGATGAAGCGCGTAAACGTTATCAGATGGCTTATACCCGCCGTGGGACAGAGCAAAACCTGCAATTTATGAAAAAAGCCATTGATCTGCGTTATGAGATGGCCCAACTTTTTGATAAAGAAAGCTATGCACATTCAGCCCTTGAATTTCGTATGGCAAAAACCCCTGAAGCGGTGAATTCTTTTCTAGAGGATGTATATAGCAAAGTCGCACCTTTAGAGAAGCAAGATGTAGAGGAGTTACGCCAGTTCAAAGCCGAGACCTTAAAAGTTCCACGAGAGAAAGCAGATATTACTCGCTGGAATCAGGGCTATTGGAGTGAAAAACTGCGTCAGGCCAAATATAAGGTCGATCAGGAAAAACTGCGCGATTACTTCCCGACCGAAGCGGCACAAAAATGGTTATTTGCTGTGTCATCAGAACTGTACGGGATTGATTTCAGGCCGATGAAAGTCAAGGCCTGGCACAATGAAGTGGAATATTATGCGGTACATGACACTGCCTCAGGTGAATTCTTGGGCGGATTATATGTCGATAAATACCCGCGTGAAGGTAAATATGGACACGCGGCCGTCTGGGGCGCCTATGGTGGCAGTACCCTGAATCAGCGTCGTCCGGTGTCGGTACTGGTCACCAACTTCAACCGCAAAGGTTTGAACAGCAACGAGCTGGAAACCTTTGTGCATGAAATGGGGCATGCCTTACACGGGATTTTATCGAAAACCCGCTATTCCGAACAGTCTGGTACATCGGTAGAGCGTGACTTGGTGGAAGCACCTTCACAGATGTATGAAGAGTGGGCACGCCGTCTGGAAACCTTATCAAAAGTGGCCGATTATTGTGAACCGGCTTGTCCACGTGTCGATGCTGCCATGACTGAGCGTCTCAAAGACGTAAAAAACTATGGTCGCGGTCTGCATTATGCGCGTCAGACTTTATATGCGCAGTACGATATGGCCTTACACAGTAAAGATGCCCTCAAGACCGACCCATTAAAATTATGGCAAGAGATGGAAAGCAAAACTGCCTTGGGTTATGTACCCGGTCAGCAGTTCCCGGGACAGTTTGGGCATGTGATGAGCGGCTATCAGGCAGGTTATTACAGCTATATGTGGTCCGAGGTGATTGCGCTGGATATGCTCTCTGCCTTTGGCGATCAGTTGATGGATAAAAAAGTCGGTGCGCATTATCGCAATACGGTCTTGGCGCAAGGCGGACAAAAACATGGCGAGCAGATGGTGAAAGACTTTCTGGGTCGTGATCCGGACAGCAAAGCTTTCTTTAATGAAATCTCTGGAAAAAATTAAGGAAGGCAAGCGATGCTGGCATATATTATTCGACGGCTCTGGCAAATGATCCCCACCATGCTCGGGGTGATTTTGCTGATCTTTCTGCTGTTTAACTGGGTGGGGGGCGATCCTGCCTATATCCTCGCTGGTAAGATGGCCAATGCAGAACAGATTGAAAACATCCGGCAACAGCTTGGGGTGGATCAACCGTATTATGTGCAACTGTGGATTTTCATCAAGCAGATTTTAACCTTTGATTATGGGGTGAGCTGGAGTACCGGCGAGTCGGTGGCGCAAATTATTAGTACGCGTCTGGGACCCTCACTGACCATTCTGATTCCACTGACCATTTTGCAAACCATTATTTCCATCATTTTGGCCTTGGGTGTGGCGTCAGTTCGCGGCAGTCTGACCGATCGCATGATCATGATGCTGTGCACCATCGGCATGTCGATCAGTATTCTGGTCTATATCATTGTGTTTCAGTATTTCCTCGCTTATGAGCTGAGCTGGTTTCCGGTGCAGGGCTGGGGTGATAATTTCGCTGACAATCTTTTCAAATACGCCTTATTGCCTGTACTGATTATGCTGGTGGTGAGTATTGCCCCGACCTTACGTCTGTACCGCAGTTTCGTACTGGATGAAGTCAATCAGGACTATGTGCGTACTGCACGGGCCAAAGGTCTGGGCGAGAGCCGGATTCTGGGCGTGCATGTGCTACGCAATGCCTCGATTCCGATTATTACCGATGTGATGGCGGGGCTTCCAGCACTGCTGATAGGTGCTTTCCTGATTGAGCGTTTTTTCGGTATTCCGGGGATTGGCCGTGAAGTGATTATTGCCGTAGAGCGTTCGGATTTCCCGGTGATTAAAGCGATTACGGTCTATGTTGCCGCTGCGACCATGATATTCAACCTGATTGCCGATCTGATCTATAAATGGGTCGATCCACGCGTACAGTTGAAGTAGGTGAATTATGCTGAGTGCGATATTTAAAAAAGAGCAACACGCTCAAGCTGTGCCTGAGTCTACTTCAACAGGATTATGGCAACTGGCCATGCGCCGTTTGAAACGTGACCGGATTGCCATGTTCTCCTTGTTGGTGGTGCTGTTTTATTTGCTGCTACTTTTGCTTTCCATGAGCGGTTTTATTGCCAAGGACTGGAATAAAGAAGTGGCGGTCAGTTATGCACCGCCAAGTTTTATCAGTGCAGCGCCTATGCCGGCTGTTTCCGGTGAAGAACAGGAAGCAGAATTGGTCGTTTTACCGGTCAATCCAGTCGATCCTTTAAAAGAGGTGATTGCAGAACTCAATGCCGAAATTGCTGCTGAGCAAAGGATGGGGGGCAGCATCGATTATTATGGTGTAACAGATCCGCTGGCAGAAGACATGCGCGTCATTAACCAGCAGCTCGGTGGTCAGCTGATGGATCAGGACAGCGAATTAAAACAGAGTCTGATCTTTGGTGCGGATAAATGGGGACAGGATGTTTTACAGAAAACCATTAAAGGTGCGGAAACCTCGATTCTGGTCGGACTGGTTGCGGCTTTGGTCGCTGTGATCATTGGCACCGTACTTGGTGCACTTGCCGGTTATTTTGGTGGCTGGGTCGATGATCTCCTCAACTGGTTTTATAATGTCTTTACTTCAATTCCTTATTTACTGCTGGTTCTGGCAATTGCTGCGGTGTTACAACAGAAAGGGATTTTATCAATCATCCTGATTTTAGGTCTGACCGGCTGGACGGGAGTATTCCGTCTGGTTCGTGCCGAGTACATGAAACATACGGCGCGTGAATATGTACTGGCTGCCAAGGCAATTGGGGTGAGTAATTTACGACGTATGTTTGTACATATTTTTCCGAATGTCAGTCATATTGCCTTGGTACAAATGTCCATTCTGGTGGTGGCTTTTATCAAATCTGAAGTGATTCTCAGCTTCCTTGGTTTTGGCGTGCCAATCGGAGTAGTGTCTTGGGGAAGCATGCTGAATGAAGCGCAAAGCGAGCTGATTTTAGGAAAATGGTGGCAACTGGCCGCAGCCTCGATTGCCATGGCAATACTGGTGACGGCTTTCTCGATGTTTACCGATGCACTCCGTGATGCATTAGATCCGAAACTGAAATAGGAGCGCAACCATGTCTGAAATCAATCCAAGTACAGCACCTGCGTTACTTTGCGTGGAAAATCTGCGTGTCAGTTTTAAAGATGAAAATAAACAATATATCGAAACCGTGAAAGGGGTTTCTTTTGAAATTCCGGCCAATACTACGGTGGCATTGGTAGGAGAATCGGGAAGTGGCAAGTCGGTTACTTCACTGGCGACCATGGGCTTGCTCCCGACGGAAAGCGCGCGTATTTCCGAAGACAGCCGGATTATCTTTGAAGGGAAAAATCTGCTTAAGCTCAAAACCCGTGACATGCGCCAGATGTGTGGTAAAGATATTGCCATGATTTTTCAGGAGCCGATGTCCTCGCTCAATCCGGTATTTACGGTAGGCATGCAGATTGCAGAAATTTTGCAACTCCATTTGGGTATGAATAAAAAGCAGGCGCGGCAACGTACTCTGGAATTGCTCAAAGAAGTAGGGATCCCTGCGCCAGAAACTAAAATCGATGCTTATCCGGGGCAGCTTTCGGGGGGGCAGCAGCAGCGGGTCATGATTGCCATGGCCATTGCCTGTGAACCCAAGCTGTTAATTGCGGATGAACCGACCACAGCCCTGGATGTCACCATTCAAAAGCAGATTCTGGACTTGCTGGAATCTCTGCGTCAGCGCCGTCAGATGTCGATGCTGTTCATTACCCATGATCTGGCTTTGGTTGGTGAAATTGCCGATCAGGTGATTGTGATGCGACATGGGGAAATTCGTGAACAGGGTTTGGTTCAGGACGTATTGGATCGACCTCAGGATATGTATACCCGGGCTTTATTGCATTGCCGTCCACAATTGTCGCAACGTCCGTTACGTTTGCCGATGATCAGTGATTTTATGAAACAGGATGGTTCAACCTGGCTGGACGATATCCACCTGAATACTCAACTTCCGCAACGCTCACGCGGACTGAAGGGTGGAGAAGAAATTATTCTGGATGTACGTGATCTGAAAAAATCTTTTTATAGCCGCAAAGGTCTGTTTGGCAAAGATGAATTTCAGGCGGTGAAAGGGGTTTCTTTTCAGCTGGCCAAAGGTAAAACCTTGGGGCTGGTCGGAGAATCCGGTTCTGGCAAAACCACCATTGGCTTGTTATTGATGCGTTTGCAACAGGCAACAGGCGGTAAAGCGCTGTTTCAGGGGCGGGACATTTTGGCCATGTCTGAAAAGGAATTTAACCAGTATCAACGTAAAATCCAGATCATTTTCCAGAATCCTTATGCCTCTTTAAATCCGCGTTTTACCGTGGGGCAAATCCTGATGGAACCGATGCAGATTCATAAAATTGGTCAGGATGATACAGAACGCAAGCAAATGGCTTTGGACCTGTTGGAGCGGGTCAGCTTGCCTGTTCAGGCTTTTTATCGCTATCCGCATGAGTTTTCCGGTGGTCAGCGTCAGCGTATTGCAATTGCACGTTGTCTGACTTTGAAGCCTGAAATTTTGATCTGTGATGAGTCGGTCTCGGCGCTGGATGTTTCAGTACAGGCGCAGGTCTTGAATTTACTGCAAGATTTGCAGGATGAATTTGAACTCAGTTATATTTTCATTTCACATGATTTATCGGTGGTGAAGTATATTTCAGATCAGATCATGGTGATGAATCATGGGGAACTGGTGGAAATTGCCAATTCAGATGAATTGTATCAGTCACCACAACATGAATATACCAAGCGTTTACTCAGTGCCATTCCGCAGGGGATTCCACAAAGCGCCTGATACATAATGCATAAAAAAGTCAGGCATTTGCCTGACTTTTTTTGTTTATATCAATTAAAACTTTTTAAAGCCTTTATTGACACCGTATGGACGACGTGGCGCATTTTCATCACGCTCTTCACGGCGACCAAAAGCTTGATCTGGACGAGTTTCGCGGCGAGGAAATTGAGTATTGCCATCACGGTTGTCACGACGAACGAACTGCGTACCATTTTGGTTTTCATTTCTGTCACGACGACCATAAGCATTGTCATCACGACGCTCGCGGCCAGGGTTATTCTGTGGTTGTTGTTCATCACTGTCACGACGTTGCTGACGCAAGAAACCGCCACGGCGTGCAGCCATCGGTTTATCCTGCATACGCTCGTTACGACGTTTCGCCATACCAAACAGGCCTGTACCTTGACGTGGTTTCAGTTCCACAGCTTTGGTCAGGTTGTCGATATCGTTTTTATCCAGTTCAATCCAGCGACCGGTACGCAGTTCGCGTGGCAGAATCACAGTACCGTAGCGGGTACGCAGCAGACGGCTCACTTTCAGACCTTGTGATTCGAAGATACGACGTACTTCACGGTTACGCCCTTCTTTTACTACGACCTGGAACCAACGGTTAATACCATCACCGCCGAGTTCAGAGAACGATTCGAATTTTGCTGGGCCGTCATCTAATACCACGCCTTTAAGCATGGTGTTTTTGATTTGTGGTGTCACTTCACCCATGACACGAACTGCGTATTCACGTTCGATTTCATTGGATGGATGCATCAAGCGGTTGGCAAGTTCGCCATCATTGGTGAACAGTAACAGACCGGTCGAGTTAATATCCAGACGGCCGACCATCACCCAGCGATCGCCCGGAATCGCAGGTAACTGTTCAAACACGGTCGGGCGGTTTTCAGGATCGCTACGTGAGCAGATCTCGCCTTCAGGCTTATAATAGATAATCACACGACGACGAATTTCGTCTTCAATCTGAAATGCAACTTTACGACCATCGATGCGAAGCTCATCACCTGGTTCGATTCGTTCACCCACTTGGGCAATTTGCCCATTGACGCTTACACGACCCGCGGCAATGACTTCTTCCATATAACGGCGAGAACCCAAACCAACGCGTGCAAGCACCTTTTGCAATTTTTCACTCATGACAGCATAACCTTAGAAATAATTATCAACAGTTCACCTATTTATGACTTCGGTGCATTTGCATCGAGGGCCATAAAAGCTTCCTTGGCATCCTGCAGGGGAGGCAATTGGCCTAAAGAATTCAAGCCAAACGCATTTAAAAATTGTGGCGTTGTCATTAACAACGCAGGTCTTCCAGGGAGTTCACGAAATCCGGATTCTTTAATCCAGTTCCAGTCAAACAGCGTACGCAAAATCTGACTGTTATTCGTCACACCACGAATTTGTTCAATATCGGCTCGGGTCACCGGCTGGTGATAAGCAATCACTGCAAGTGTTTCAAGTAAGGCCGGCGACAAGCGAGTTGGTCGCTCAGGCCAGGTCTGTGCAATAATATTACGATATTTTGCACGCACTTGAAAACGATAACCTTGTGCTGTTTCAATCAGTTCAATCGAACGGCCATGCATTAACATGGAAAGTTGTTGTAAATACTGACGTAATTCCTGTTTGCTATAGCGATCCTGAAAAGCCTCTTTCAGACGCGCCAGTGAAACCGCAGAGTCGCTGGCGAAAATAATCGCCTCAAGCTGCATCAACACCTCATGCAGATTATCTTCTGCAGAAAACAGCGTATTTAGCTCTAGTGTCATTGACTGGCTCCTTGAACTGCGAGCGGGGCTTCAATACCTGTAGCAATAATCTGAATTTTTTGTTGCCGGGTCAGCTCCAGCACTGCCATAAAGGTCACCACCATCCCCATGCGTCCCTGACTCGGTTTGAGTAAATCGGCAAAAGATAAGACTTCGCCAGATTCCAGACAGCTTTCAATATAGGCGATCCGTTCTTCGAGCAGTACCGGTTCCTGTTGCACCTGATGAATCACCGGTTCAGGACGGTTAAAAATACACAACAAGGCATCACGCAGTAAATCGATCGAATAGCCTTCATTATTCTGCTGAACGTCGCCCAGACTGACATGGGTCAGGAATGTATCACGCTCCAGAATAGGCATTTGCCCCAGACGTTCTGCTGCCCGTTTAATTCTTAAATAATTTTCTAAACGGTCGATCAGTTCTTGTTTTGGATCTTGCTCAATCGCAGACAGGCTTTTCGGTTTAGGCAATAACAGACGCGATTTGAGATCTGCCAATAAAGCAGCCATCACCATATAATCTGCGGTCAGCTCAATATTCAGGGATTTCATTGCATCCATATAGGATAAATATTGCGCTGCAATCGGCGCGATATCGACTTGCAACAGGTCAAAACCATTTTTTTGAATCAGGTAAATTAAAAAGTCGAGTGGGCCTTCAAAATGTTCTAACAAGATTTCAAATGCGGCGGGAGGAATATACAGATCCTCTGGAATAGTATCCTGCCATTCATCCAGAACCCGAATGTGCGGAGCAGATTCCATTGTGTTATGGATAATTTGAGTCATTACAATTATAGGCCACGCGAATTTTCAAAGGCATGCAAAGGCTTGATCTTCGGTATCTCATCGAAAGAAAAAGCATAGAATTAAGTGCCGTCATTGTACTGGAAAAGTAACTCTAAATAAATTAAATAAGGAGTCAAAGGCATAAAAACTTGAAAAAATAATGGAATTTATTTGCAATTTAAAAGAAGGCCCCAAAAAAAACAGCCAGATAAGCGGGGCAAAGAGTCAATGTGTTACGGGTGGAAGCTATGACCATATCCATGTTTTAGTATCTGTTTTAGTATCCTGCGATATGATTAATACCTATCTGAGTGCTAAGAACTTCAGCGCGGTGAGGAAGGATATTCACTCAGTGCAAACTCAATCATACGTTGGCAAGTCTCTGCCAGGCATAGGTTCTGGCTTGAATAGATCTGTAATAGCTGTCGAAGCAAAGCCAAATTCATGAAAAACTGATATTCAGTAGCATCAATGTTTAGAGTGGGACTGGGCGAAGGATATGCTTCGATCATGATGGCCCTGGATTGAAGTGTCCAAGGCAGTTCTGCATAGATACAATATTGGGCAGAGAATTCATGCTGATTCAGCAGGATATAAAATAAATCCATAGACTGACTCCTGCAGTCGGCTGGAAATAAGATGGCATTCTTTATTCAAATGCGCTGACATCACCCACGCCACGACGAATAATTTCTGGATGATCACCAGATAAATCAATAATCGAGGTGGTGCTTAATGTACCTAAACCGCTATCGATAAACACATCAATGCGTTTGCCCAATTGCATTTCAATCTCAAAAGGATCATCCAGCGGATCGGTCTGGTCCGGCAAAATCAGGGTAGAGGTCAAGAGAGGCTCACCCAGTTCTTTGAGCAGCATCTGACACACCGGATTGCTCGGAATGCGCAGGCCAATGGTTTTCTTTTTGGGATGCATCAAGCGTTTCGGCACTTCACTGGTGGCCGGTAAAATAAAAGTGGTGACTGCTGGTGTATTGTTTTTGAGTAAGCGATACATGGCATTGTCCACTTTGGCATAGGTGGCAATATCGGATAAATCACAGCACAAAATTGCATATTGATGTTTTGGGCCAAGTCCGCGAATCTGCGCAATGCGTTCCATGGCACTTTTATTCCCAATCTGGCAACCAATCGCATAGGCAGCATCCGTGGGATAGACCACCACATCGCCAGCACGGATTCGTTCTACCGCCTGACTGATTAAGCGCGGTTGCGGGTTATCGGGGTGTACGCGTAAATGCAGCATAGAGGCTACTCCAAGCTTGGGCTGATGGCTTATTATGTGGCGCTCAGGCAGCGTCTGGCAATCACCAAAAAGGTAGATTTGTGTAATTTAATCAAGCATTTCACGTATAAATTCATCAGATTGTAAACTTTTGCCACCTCTGCTACAGGCACAGATACATTGAATAAAGCGTTGTGCATCCCGTGGCAATTTTGCCTCACCACGAAAATAAGCCTGCACTTGTGCATAGACATGATCTTTAAAGCGGGTTCCGTCACCGCCGTCACCAGTCAGGTTATCCAGCGACACCCGAAATTTACGCCCAAAGGCCTGGGCAAACATCCACTCGATTGCCTGCGGTTTAATTTCTACCTGTTCAAACAGCGCTTGTTGTTCGGCTGTACGCCCATCCGGGGCATACCAGTAACCAAGATCCGGAAGTTCCCGGCGTTTATTCCCGGCAATTGTCCAATGGCTGATTTCATGCAAGGCACTATTAAAGAATCCATGTGCAAACTGAATCCGGGCAGGAGTATCGGCATCGGCAGGAAAATATTCAGGTTCAAATTCGCCACGGACTAAAGTCACATTTAAATGGGAAAACCAGTGATTAAAGTGTAAGATGAGCCAGTCCACCTGCTGCGCTTCTGACGATAAATTCGTCCATGGCGAGAGTTGCACTTGTTGTGTTGAACTGTCAGAATCAAGGCTTGGAATTGTGCTAACGAGTGATGAAACATTCACTTCTGTTTGCGGCTGCAACAGATGCATGACTTGAGTTACCCAAATGGTCTGTCGAAATAAGTACAAAATTGTATCTTAATCTTTGACAGAGTACTGATGAATTTGTAGAATTGCCGCCTTAATTATGTCAGCAAATACCTTTCCGGCACAGATTGAGCCGTTTAAATGGGCTGAACAGGGCTTTAAATGGTCAGGTCAACTGCCTTTATCCCGCTTTGTTCGTATCGCTCGTGAAGCTGTTGGATCAATTGATGATCAATTGATTAACATAGACTGTAAGCTATCAATGGATGCCTATCATCGTATTGCATGGCTAGATGGTCACGTTGAAACAAAAGTTCCTATGGAGTGCCAGCGTTGTCTGGAAACTGTAGAGATTGAACTGGTTTCATCGTTCCATTTGGCACTTGTGGATGATGAGTCACTGATAGAGCGCTTGGATGAGGATGCTGATTTCATCGTCCTAGGTGAAAGTGAAGCAACGACCAAAGGTGACTATGATGCACCTGCGACCGCTGATTTGCTCGCGCTGATAGAAGATGAACTGTTATTGTTGGTGCCGTTGTCGCCTAAACATGAGTTTTGCGAACATAAGCATCAGCCTGCCATAGAAGAAGTTGTCGAAGAAAAACGAGATAATCCGTTTGATGTTTTGGCAGCTCTGAAGGGTAAACTTAACTAATTTTTGTGTTATACTCTTGTGTATAAGACAATCGAATTTGTTCTGATCCATTTTTTCGATCTTTGTAAGGAGCCATCATGGCCGTTCAGCAAAACCGTAAAAGTCGCTCTCGCCGTGACATGCGCCGTTCACATGACGCTTTAACCGAGAATGCATTAACTGTAGACCAAGCTACTGGCGAGACTCACCGTCGTCACCACGTATCTAAAGATGGTATCTACCGTGGTCGTCAATTATTCGCTAAAGCATCTGCTGAATAATTGATGATGTATTAAGCGTCAAGCTTAGTAGAAAAAATGGGAGCATTTAGCTCCCTTTTTTTTGTCCTTGATTTTTGCTTGCATCGGTTTTTTGTTGTATTTGGCAATTACCGCCAGCAAAATTACATGCTAAATTGCGCTCCACAATGATTTAGGTGGCTTTATTGGCCAGTCTTCTTGCTACAACTGAAGATGACACCTCTTGAATGAAAGGATTTTATTATGTCTGCGACACAACTCGAACAAGCAGCACAAGCAACGAAAACTGCATTTGTATTTCCAGGTCAAGGCTCACAAAAAGCCGGCATGCTGGCTGAACTTGCAGAGCAGTTTTCTGCTATTCGCGAGACATTTGCAGAAGCCTCTGAAGCTGTCGGCTTCGATTTGTGGCAGATTGCGCAAACTGGCGAAAACTTAAATCAAACTGAATTTACCCAGCCGGTATTGCTGACTGCAAGTATTGCCTTGTGGCGCGTGTGGCTGGAATCTGGTGGTGTGGCACCGAAATATCTGGCAGGCCATTCACTGGGTGAGTACAGCGCGCTGGTGGCAGCGGGTAGCCTAAGCCTGGGTGATGCAGTCAAACTGGTCAACCTGCGCGGTAAACTGATGCAGACGGCTGTACCTCAGGGTGTCGGTGCAATGGCTGCTATTTTAGGTCTGGATGATGCCAAAGTGATTGAGCTGTGTGCACAAGCAACTGCAGCAGGTGAAGGTTCTGTTGAAGCGGCAAACTACAATGCCCAAGGGCAGGTTGTGGTTGCAGGCAATAAAGATCGCGTTGAAGCAGTGATGGCACTGGCCAAAGAAAATAGCGCTAAGGCGATTGCATTGCCGGTATCGGTTCCATCGCATTGTTCACTGATGAAACCTGCGGCAGAACAGTTTGCGCCTGCATTGGAACAAACCGCCATTGAGCTGCCATGCATTCCTGTATTACAAAATGTAGGCGCTGAAGCTGCGGCTGATGTCCCTGCATTGCGTCAGGCTTTAACAGCGCAACTTTATGAATCAGTACAATGGACCAAAACCCTGCAATTCCTTCAAGATGAAGGCATTCAGTACATCGTTGAATGTGGTCCGGGCAATGTATTGAGTAACTTGGCGAAACGCCTACCGAATATCGAAAAAGCACTTCCACTGGATAGCAAATCTCGTCTGGAAGATGCATTGAACACCGTATTGACGGCAGAAGGGAAAATTGCATGACACAGGAACCGAAAGTTGCCTTGGTAACAGGTGCAAGTCGTGGTATTGGTGCTGCGATCGCACAACAGTTGATTCAGGATGGTTATTTTGTCGTGGGTACTGCGACTTCTGAAGCGGGCGCTGAAAAATTATCTGCACAGTTTGCTGAAAATGGTGCGGGCAAAGTTTTAGATGTACGTGATGGTGCTGCGATTGATGCACTGGTGACGGAGATCGAACAGAACTATGGTCCAGTGCTGGCGTTGGTTAATAATGCCGGTATTACCAAAGACAACTTATTGCTTCGCATGTCTGAAGATGACTGGGATGATATTTTAAATATTCACCTGAAAGCCGTTTACCGTCTGTCTAAACGTGTGCTGAAAGGCATGACCAAGGCACGTTTCGGACGCATCATCAACATCAGCTCTGTGGTGGCACACTTTGCCAACCCGGGGCAGGCCAACTATTCTGCTGCCAAAGCCGGAATTGAAGCCTTCAGTCGTAGTTTGGCCAAAGAAATGGGTAGCCGTCAGATTACGGTTAACTCGGTCGCACCAGGCTTTATTGCAACTGAAATGACGGAACAGTTAAGCGAAGAAATTCGTAAAAAAATGACTGAGCAAGTGGCGTTAAACCGTTTGGGTAACCCACAAGATATCGCAAATGCTGTAAGTTTCCTGGCTTCAGACAAAGCCAGTTACATTACTGGTACAGTTATGCATGTAAATGGGGGCTTATACATGAGCTAAGCTCAAGTATAAACTTTCCAAATTTTTTAGATTCAATTAAACTAACGGCATTAAAAACGCCACAAGCAATGAGGAGAATTCCTGTGAGCGATATCGAACAACGTGTTAAGCAAGCAGTTGCAGAACAACTTGGTATCAAAATCGAAGAGATTAAAAACGAAGCGTCTTTCATGGATGACTTAGGTGCAGATTCTCTAGATCTAGTTGAACTGGTTATGTCTTTCGAAAATGATTTCGACATCACGATTCCTGATGAAGATTCTAACGAAATCACAACTGTTCAATCTGCAATTGACTATGTTTCTAAGAAACTGGGTTAATCGCCGATTTCAGCTTTGCTGAGCATAAAGACCACCCTCTCGGTGGTTTTTTTGTGTCTGCTTTTCACCTAAATGGAAATTTTACAATCGATTACCTTTCTGTCACCAATGACTAACTATGCCTTGGCTATTTTCATTATAAAAATAAGAGTGATATGACATTAACGACAAGAATGGAGTTCCATATGGGTCTTTTTGATTTTGTAAAAGGTATCGGTAAGAAAAATACAGCTGCCGCAGAGCCGCAGGCCGCACCAGCAAATACTACTCCAGCCGCAGCAGCACAGCCCGCAGAGCCTTCTGCCCAAGAAGTCGCAAATAAATTACTTGGTCATGTAAAAGGTTTGGGTCTTCCGATCACTGGTTTATCCATCAGTTATAATTCAACCTCGGATCTGGCCACGGTCAGAGGTCAGGTGCAAAGTCAGGCCGATCGTGAAAAAATTATTCTGGCGGTGGGGAATATTGATCATGTGGCCAAAGTGGATGATCAGCTTACGGTCAGCAGCCCTGAACCGGAAAGCAAATTCTATACGGTAAAATCGGGGGATAGCTTGTCAAAAATCTCGAAAGAATTTTATGGTGATGCCAATCAGTACAATAAGATCTTTGAGGCCAATCGCCCATTGCTCAAAGATGCTGATGATATTTTCCCGGGACAGGTATTGCGTATTCCGGCCTGATTTTTAAGTCGAAAATAAATATCTAAATATCTTGTTCACCATAATGCCCCATTTGGGGCATTATTTTTTTGGAAACAGCTTGAGCGCTGAATGTTGAAAGATAAAAATAATTACCCGCCAAGATCCAGATAGAGACTTTCTTTTACTTCCTCCATGACCACATAACTATGTGAGGAGGCAGAAGCAGGTAATTTTTTTAGCAAATCGCCTAACAGACGCCGATAGGCACTCATCTCTTTGAGACGTGCCTTGACCAGATAATCAAAGTCACCGGAAATCAAATGACACTCCAGTACTTCTGGAATTTCGGTCAGATTACGCGCCACCTGATCAAATACATCACCCGATTTTGCAGAAAGCTTAATCTCCAGAAAGACTAGCAAATTGCGTTCTAGCAGTTCCGGATTTAAGCGCGCGTAATAACCCATGATAATGCCTTCGCGCTCCAGCCGTTTTACCCGTTCTGAACAGGGTGTGGTTGACAGGTTCACACGTGCTGCCAGCTCACTAATGGCAATCCGGCCATCGCGTTGCAAGATATCCAGAATCATGCGATCAATGCGGTCTAATTTACGCATCAATATTTCCCTCTTTTTTTTAATTCTGCCCGAAAAAAATGTTTATTTCACTAAATATATCGTCTCAATATAGTTAAATTCACTATTGATCCAAAAATATACTAGTTAAATCAACTAGAAAAATTTGAGGGTAGTAAGATGCGCGTTTTGGTCTTAGGCAGTGGTGTAATCGGTGTGGCGAGTGCCTATTATCTGGCGCAGCAGGGTGTAGAAGTTACAGTGCTCGACCGTCAAACCGGGCCGGCTGAAGAAACCAGTTTTGGCAATGCCGGACAAATTTCTCCGGGCTATTCGACGCCATGGGCAGCACCGGGCATTCCATTTAAAGCAGTGAAATGGATGTTCCAGCATCATGCACCTTTAGCGATTAATTTAGATGGCAGTATGTGGCAGTTGAACTGGATGGCACAAATGCTGAAAAACTGTAATCCAGCCAGCTATGCGATTAACAAAGAACGTATGACCCGTGTGGCTGAATATAGCCGTGACTGTTTACGTGAATTGCGTAAAGAAACCGGGATCAGTTATGAACACCGTTCTAAAGGTACTTTGCAAGTCTTTCGTAACGAAGCGCAATTAGAGATGGTGCAACGTGATATTGCGGTATTGCGAGAATGCGGCGTACCGCATGAATTGTTGTTGGGCGCTGATCTGGCCAAAGTTGAGCCAGCCCTGGCGCATGCCCAGGATAAACTGGTGGGCGGCTTGCATTTACCCAATGATGAGACAGGCGACTGTTATTTATTTACCAATGCCTTAGCCAATGTTGCCAAAGAATTGGGCGTGCAGTTTAAATTTAACCAAAATGTTGAGCGTTTGGTGATTGAAGGCGATGAAATTAAGGGGGTGGTGGTCAATGGTGAAGTGCTGACGGCTGATAAATATGTATTGGCATTCGGTAGTTATTCGCGTGATTTCTTAAAACCTTTGAATCTGGATTTGCCGGTTTATCCAGTCAAAGGCTATTCACTGACCATTCCAATTGTTGATGCCAACTTTGCACCACAATCTACGGTGCTGGATGAAACCTATAAAATTGCCATCACGCGTTTTGACCAGCGGATCCGTGTTGGCGGTATGGCCGAACTAAGTGGATTTAACCACAATTTGAAAGACAATCGCCGTGCCACTCTGGAAATGGTCACTCAGGAATTATTCCCAGGCGGGGATCTGGCAGAAGCGAGTTTCTGGACCGGTTTACGTCCAATGACCCCAGACAGTACCCCGATTATTGGTGTAACGCGTTTTAAAAATCTGTTCCTGAATACTGGACATGGCACTCTGGGTTGGACCATGGCCTGTGGTTCGGGCAAGTTAATCAGTGACATTGTGTTGAATCATAAAACCGAAATCAGCACTGAAGGACTTTCACTCGGACGTTATTCACACGCGGCCTAAATTGCTGTTTCAAGGAAGAAGCTATGCCACGCCCAATTCAAGCTGTAGTGCACTTAGATGCATTGCAGCATAACCTGAAGATCGCCAAAGCCGCAGCGCCAAATGCAGAAGTCTATGCTGTGGTTAAAGCCAATGCCTATGGTCATGGTATTGAGCGAGTCTATTCAGTATTTCAATCAGCCGATGGTTTTGCCTTGCTGGATTTGGCTGAAGCGCAGCGTCTGCGTGCGCTCGGTTGGCAGGGCAAAATTTTACTGCTCGAAGGAATTTTTGCTGTAGACGATTTAGACGTCTGTGCTGCATTAGATTTAAGTTTTAGTCTACATAGCCAGCATCAAATCACCTGGTTAACGCAGTTTCAGCAGATCAATCCAGACGCAAAATTTGATGTGTACTTAAAACTTAACAGCGGTATGAACCGTTTGGGTTTTCAGGCCCACGAATATACGGATATTTTTAAGCAAGTCCAGGCACTGGGCAATGTGCGCTCAATTAGCCATATGACGCATTTTTCCGATGCAGATGGTCAGCGCTTTGGCCAGAACGGCATTGATTATCAATATTCAATGTTCACGCAAATCATTGAACCCTTAGCAGGGAAAACTTCTGTCAGTAATAGTGCAGCCATCCTGCGCCATCATCACCATATTCAATCCGACATTGTGCGTAGTGGCATCATGCTGTATGGCAGTTCGCCTGACTATCCTGACCATACTATTGATGACTGGAATTTGCAGCCCGGCATGAGCCTGCGCAGTGAAATCATTGCGATTCAGTATATTCAGGCTGATGAAAGTGTGGGTTATGGTTCTAACTTCGTTGCGGAGCAGGCGATGCGCATTGGTGTAGTGGCGTGTGGATATGCCGATGGGTATCAGCGCATTTCAGCCACAGGTACACCAGTTCTGGTGGATTCAGTGCGAACTCAAGTTCTTGGTCGGGTCAGTATGGATATGCTTACCGTCGATCTGACCGCTGTCCCTCAGGCGACTGTGGGGAGTGAAGTGGTACTTTGGGGGAAATCTTCGCAAGGTGAAATTTTATCAATTGATGAGGTCGCGGCCGGTTCAGGAACCGTAGGCTATGAATTGATGTGTGCGATTACGGCTCGTGTACCGGTTCGGATTGAAAGCTAAAACTAAATATTGACCAAATAACGGAAGAAATTGAGAGGACATATGATGATGGAACACACCGATATCCAGCGTATTAACAGCAATCAGGTCATGAGTGCTGTCACCATTCACAACCAGACCGTGTATGTATCAGGGCAGGTGCCGGATAGCACCCGTCAGGATATTAGCGGTCAAACGCAGGAAGTGCTGACGAAAATTGATCAGCTGCTCAAGCTGGCAGGAACAGACAAAAGCCGACTGCTGTCGGCACAACTATTTGTGAAAAATCTGGAAGATTTTCAAACCGTGAACCAGATCTGGATTCACTGGTTGCAAGGACAGGGAACTCCGGCACGTGCCACCATTCAGGCAGATCTGGTCAATCCTGACTGGCTGATTGAAATTGCAGTGATTGCAGCACAGGCTTGAGTTGTTTTGATTTTTATATCTCCCAACTCAATTTTGTAAGGACATCAGCTCCGGTCATTTAGCTTTTTAAATGGAACTTCATCTGCATTCAGGATTTCAGGAAGAAATCCGATCAGATGGGCAAGGGTCTGATGCGAAAAAGGAACTAAACATGAATACAACATCCGCTAAAGATGACGCAGCGCCGTCGCAACATGAGCTACAACGCAAGCTATCCAATCGGCATCTGCAGTTAATTGCCATTGGTGGTGCAATTGGTACCGGTTTATTTATGGGATCGGGTAAAACTATCTCTTTGGCCGGCCCTTCAATTTTATTTATTTATATGATTATTGGCTTTATGTTTTTCTTCCTGATGCGCGCATTGGGTGAGATATTGTTGGCTAATTTACATTACAAATCATTTATTGATATGGCGCGCGACCTGATTGGTCCGGGCGCGGCCTATTATATTGGCTGGTCTTATTGGCTTGGTTGGGTTCTGGTCGGGATTGCCGATTTAGCAGCGATTATTAATTATCTGAGTTTCTGGTTGCCTGAGGGTGTGGCCTTTACCCCCATCGGGCAGGCATTGATCAGTGTCGGCTGTGTATTGCTGGTTCTGGGTTTGAACTTGCTGACGGTCAAACTGTTTGGTGAAATTGAATTCTGGTTTGCCCTGATTAAGATTTTAGCCATTTTAGGCCTGATTTTTATTGGCGGCTTTATGGTGTTGAACCAGTTTCAGGCACCAGATGGCAGTACTGCAAGCTTTAGCCATGTCTGGTCGGGTGGTATGTTCCCCAAAGGTGCGGATGGCTTCCTGGCAGGCTTCCAGATTGCCTTATTCGCCTTTGTGGGTGTGGAATTGCTCGGTACGATGGCAGCTGAAACCAAAGATCCTGAGAAAAATTTACCCAAAGCCGTCAATGCAATTCCAACGCGTATTATCTTGTTCTATGTGTTGTCATTGTTTGTAGTGATGTCAGTGACTCCATGGGCTAAAATTCCTGCGGATCAAAGTCCTTTTGTCAGCTTATTCATGCATGCCGGTATTGGTGCGGCGGCGATCATCATGAATCTGGTGGTCTTGTCATCCGTCATGTCTTCCATGAATAGTGGTGTATTCTCCACCAGTCGTATGCTTTTCGGATTGGCGCGTGGTCAACAGGCACCTGCCGCTTTGGCGCATCTATCGAAACGTTCTGTACCAGCCAAGGGTTTAATGTTCTCATGTGCCTTTATTATGGCTGGTGCAGCTTTGCAGTACTTCGTGCCCAATACCTTGGAAGCTTTTACTTTAGCGACGTCACTGTGCGTGATTTTGTTTATTAGTATTTGGAGCTTAATTATGGTGTGTTATTTACGCTACCGTAAATTACGCCCTGAACAGCATGCCAACTCCACCTTTAAAATGCCGGGCGGGGTATGGATGAGCTATATCGTACTAACTTTTCTGGCTTTCGCTCTGGTCATTTTAAGTTTGGAGCCAGATACATTCAATGCATTAAAAATCAGTCCATTATGGTTGATTATTTTGGCAGTAACTTATTATGTACTGTATCGGCCGCGTGTCGCAGCCGCGAGAAAAGCGGCATTAGAAACACAATGAAATAGCTCAAAAAAATCCCCGCCTGATCGGGGATTTTTTTATGGTGTGATGAATCATTTGTGAACTTCGTCCTGTGCCCTTAGAATTGAAGAAAAATTTATAATTAAAAATAAGGATCTATATGAGGGGATGGAGTAAAAACAGGCTGGGGTTATGGTCGCTTGGCATTCTTGTGGGAATAGCCATTCTGTTGGTATTTACTGCAAAGTGGCTGCGTACAGATCAACCTTTAACGGATACGGCAAAAAAGTTTATTCAGCCAGATTTAATCTATAGGGCAAATGTTCAGCAACACTCATATTTTTACTTATTGGGAATTGCTGCCAAAGATGAGGTTCACCCTCAGGCACTGGGTCGTTATCGTTACCATCGGGAATGGGCAAACTATATTCAAGATCAGAATGCTGCTGAAAATTTGCAGATTGACTCAGGATTAAACCGTCAGCTGAGCCGAGCTGGTTTTTCTGAACAGGAAAAAGAACTTCTTGAAAATCTGCAAATGCGTTTGGCTAATTCAGCTGAGCAGTTTTCTGCATTGGTGGTAGAACATAAAAAATTGCTATACGCTTTACTGGGGCGTGAGCGTATTCCTTTACAACGGTTTTCAGATTTATTGGAACACCAGGATTATATTTCATTGGTGATTCCGCCGCAGGCAGTCGGGCCTGATTATCGCTATATTCAAAATTTACAGTTGCTGAAACTGGCTCACATCCAGCTTGATTCAGGCTCTAAAGTGCAGGATTATGCACAGCAATTTCATCAGGTTTTAGATTTTAGCCGGAACCGCTTGTCTTTAGTTGAAAAAATGCTGGTACAGAATTGGCTCAGTCAAATGATTGATCTGATTCGGATCGAGCAAAAAAATGAAAGCAATCCAGTCATGCTTAATAATCTGGATTCAGATCAATTGGGTTTAAAAGCAAGTCTGCAAAATGAATTAATGGGACATTATTTGCTGACCCAATATCTGGCACATGCCTCTGAAATCAGCCCTGTACAGCTAAAATGGCTGTATTTACCCAATACCACCTTTAATGCAATTGCAGCACAATATGAGGTGTACTGGATGCTTTCGGAAACACCGTATGTTGAACTGCAAGAGCGGCTTACGACAAGTGAGCCTTCTTCA
Organism: Acinetobacter sp. YH12255; assembly: GCF_013417355.1. Classification (NCBI taxonomy): domain Bacteria; kingdom Pseudomonadati; phylum Pseudomonadota; class Gammaproteobacteria; order Moraxellales; family Moraxellaceae; genus Acinetobacter; species Acinetobacter sp. YH12255. The sequence goes on along the minus strand of NZ_VPEC01000006.1, from coordinate 7,480 downwards.
TTGTCTAAATGGCGACTAAAAAATGCGATTGGACATGTTCTAGCGCAGGTCAGTAAGCCCAACTTTGAAAAATATATTGTGATGAATCATGTCTTAAACAATAAAATTACGACTTTTAATGCAGTCAATTCAGGCAGTATAGAGATAGAGCTATTGAATCAAAATGCAGCAGGGCGACGTTATTTTCAGCAAGATGGAAAGTTATGTATAGCACTGCCATTTTCTCAACAGAAATTGTCTGAACTGAATCTGAAGCAGGATGGCTGTGTAAAAATCTAGAATGCCAAAATAAAAAATCCCCGACGAATCAGGGATTTTTTATTTTTGCTCTATGCGTTAGAAGGTCGGTTTTACCACGACCAAAATTACCACAGCAAATAAGATCAGGGTTGGCATTTCATTAAAATAACGCCAGAACTTGTGTGACTTGTAATGGGCATTTTCCATCAGTTTTTTGCGGTAATAGCCACATACCAGATGATAAATCACCAATAAACCCACCAGACCCACTTTCAGGTAAAACCATACAGCTTCATGATAGTGACGTGTTGCATCACCCCAATCGACCAGAAAGTGCGCTGTAATGAGGGTGGCCAGCATGGCAGGCCACATGATGCCACGATACAGCTTACGTTCCATCACCTGAAAACGCGCGTGGCTTACGGCATCTTCGCTCATGGCATGGTAAACATACAGCCGTGGCAAGTAGAACAACGCAGCGAACCAGCACACCACAGCAATAATATGTAATGCTTTTACCCAAAGGAAAGCATCAGAAGGAGCATCCATCAAGTCACCCTAAAATGGGCGGCTTAGCCTTCCCATTTTTTGAAGATGAGACAAGCATTTACGCCGCCGAAACCGAAACTGTTACTCATCACAGTATTCAATTTTGCGTCACGTTTTTCAAGCACGATATCAAATGGTTTTGCGCCTTCATCCAGCTCGGTCACGTTAATGTTTGGAGCAATAAAGTCATTTTGCATCATCAGGATCGAGTAAATTGCTTCCTGAACGCCAGCAGCACCCAGGCTGTGACCAGTCATAGACTTGGTTGAGCTCAGTGGTGGAACTTTATCTTCACCAAATGCACGTGCCATCGCTTGAAGCTCGGTCACGTCACCAGCAGGTGTAGATGTACCATGAGTATTCACATAATCAATCGATTCAACACCATGTTGTTTGGCTTCTTCAAGTGCCATCAGGATACAGCGTGTAGCCCCTTCGCCACTTGGTGCAACCATATCTGCACCATCCGAGTTGGCCGCATAGCCCACCACTTCAGCCAAGATGTTTGCACCACGTGCTTGTGCATGCTCAAGTGACTCAAGCACCACAAAACCGCCACCACCGGCAATCACGAAGCCGTCACGGTCAGCAGAGTACGGACGAGATGCAGTTTCAGGCGTGTCGTTGTATTTAGAGCAAAGCGCACCCATCGCATCAAACAATAAGCTTTGTGACCAGTGATCTTCTTCACCGCCACCAGCCAGCATCAAATCTTGTTTGCCCAGTTGGATCAGGTTATAAGCATAACCAATGGCATCGGCAGAGGTTGCACATGCACTGGTAATGGTATGTGCTACGCCTTGTAGTTTAAAAGCGACACCGACGTTTGCAGTAATGGTGTTGGTCATATTGCGTGGTACAAAGAAAGGGCCAATTTTACGCGCACCTTTGGTATCTAGAAGTTCTTTCATTTCAACCACTGAGGCAGTTGAACCACCACCTGAACCACCGGCAATACCATAGCGTGGATTATTTGCCAGATCTTCTTGTTTTAAACCGGCATGTTCAACTGCAGCAAGTGCCGAATTGTAGGCATACATTGCGCATACGCCCATAAAGCGTTTGAGTTTACGGTCAATACCGTCGAAATCCTGTTCGGCCGCAGCACTCACATGGCTTTTAAAATTGAGTTCAGCATAAGTCGGATTAAAACGTGTTCCTGAAATCCCATTTTGTAAAGAATGGTTTACATCCTCTAATGTATTACCAATACACGAGTTAATACCCATGCCAGTGATGACAACACGTTTCATCTACAGATCCTTATAGTTTAGCTCTACGTCCAGTGGCAGAAAATGGGCTATATAAAATCGCCAAATCCGGCCTCTAGCCTTATTTCATGATGGAGAACATGATAGCAGAAAGACTTTTGAAATCTTATGGCAAATGTTATGCCGTGTGACAGTCGGTTGGGTTTGTGAGTCGGCATGTAGGGATTTTACTAAATGACACAGAATAAAGTTGAGATAAATGCTGACTACACCTAGTATTTATATCAAATACAAGCACGTGAATGCTGAGGTAAAAAATGGTAAATGCTAATAATAAACAATCTAATGGTCTGATTTCGAATGCCTTTGGAGTGGCGAAAAAGTTCAGTTCAACCGGATTGGATTTATTGAATCATGTTGCACCAGACTCGGTGACGAAAGCGCTTAAGCCGTCAAATTCCGGTCAGGTGATTGACGGTTCGGCGAAGACAAAAAGCGTTTTTTCGGCTAAAAAATATGATAATCCACAGCAAATGCTTCGTGAACATCTGCCAAATGTATCTCGCCAGCTTCTAGGACACCGTTTTAATACCGTCAATAACGTGGCGCATTTTGTTTCTCCTGAACTGACGGAGAAAGTATCAGACTATTTTTATGACCGCCTTAACCAGTTTAGTAACCAGAGCAGTTCGGTCGATACCATTCTGAATGAAGCAGGGGCAAAAGACTTGGAAGAATTGACTCAGGATGTCGATCGTTCCAAGCGAATTTCACAGGCTTTGGGTGAGCAAAACAAATGGATTGCAGCGGTACAGGGTGCAATCAGCGGTGCTTCTGGGGTGCTTGGTACAGCGATTGATATTCCGGCTTCTTTGTTAATGGCGCTACGTACCATTTATCAGGTCGGTCGTTCTTATGGTTTTGACCTGAGCAAAGATGATGATCAGGAAATCGTACAACATATCTTTAGACAGCTGGACCTCGGCCTGATTGCTGAAAAGCAAACCTTATTATTGGGTTTAAAAGCGCTGAGTAATACAATTAAAACCCACGATATTTCCCAGCTTCAGGCCATGCTGGGTTCTGATAATGATATGAATGCCATCAAGCAATGGTTAAACAACCATGAGGGCGAGGCAAAATGGGAATGGGTGAACAATCTGCCAAAAATTTCTATTTTAGAAAAATTAACGAAATTGACACCATTGGCAAGTGCTGGAATCGGAGCAGTTTATAGTCACCGTTTTGTTGATGATGTAAATCAGAAAGCTCAAGAAGCTTTCTCACATGCTCGACAATATCTGATTCAGCATCAAGATTCGCAATTGTCTCCCTATGCGGCCTATGAAAAAGCAGTCAATTTATTGCAACAGGCTGCACCTAAATTATTAGACAGTTCATCTCAGTCGATCGAGGCGCCAAAAGACGAGCCAATTCTGGATCAGGATATTGCAATTGAAGGCAATGATATAATTACTCAGGTCAAACTGGTTAAGAAAGAAAAGAATGATCTCAGTTCTGAAGAAGCTGAAGTGAAAAAAGATGAAAAAGTCAGTGAAGGTCTAGATGCCCTCAGTGATGAATTGGTTGAACCTGTGGCAGATAAACAATCGCAACAGCCTGCTTTAACCAAAACTTCTTTTGATCCTGACGTGGAAGCAGAGATACAAGCAGATAATACTGCTGAAAATGAATCGGAGACCGTGGAAAATGAGGGGCTAGAGGGGCAGGAGGATCCTGATTCTGCATCTGAAACAGCCTCAACAACATCTAAAGCTCAAGATGTTACAAAAAAAACTGCGAAGAATCCGAAAAAGTAAATGAATTCTGAGAGAAAATAGCAGCATAGCGTATAGTTGTTATTATATTTGGTCGACCTGAGCAGGTTGACCAATTTTACATCTTGAATTACAATTGCATGCCCTCAAAAAGCAGTATGTTTTTGGGGCTTTTTATTAACGGGAGAATTGCCAAATGGCAACAACAAATCAGTTGATCCGTAAGGGTCGTACGACTTTAGTTGAAAAATCTAAAGTTCCTGCGTTGAAGGCTTGTCCACAGCGCCGTGGTGTTTGTACACGTGTTTACACAACTACACCTAAAAAACCTAACTCAGCAATGCGTAAAGTTTGCCGTGTTCGCTTAACTTCAGGTTTTGAAGTTTCTAGCTACATCGGTGGTGAAGGCCATAACCTGCAAGAGCACAGTGTTGTTCTTATCCGTGGTGGTCGTGTTAAAGACTTACCAGGTGTACGTTACCATACCGTTCGTGGTTCTTTAGACTGTGCTGGTGTTAAAGATCGTAACCAGTCTCGTTCTAAATACGGTACTAAACGTCCTAAGAAATAATTCGTCGAGAATTAAATTTTAAGAACGTAGAACCGCAATCCTTTATCGTCTCGCTTGTCTGATTTCTGCATTTAATTTTGTGAAATTCAAGCGACGTGTAGTAAGGCCAGCGAATGCACATGACACTTTGTGCTCATGCTGGATAAACCTGAAGTGTCATCTTTATAGGTAGTTTAAAATGCCAAGACGTCGCGTAGTCGCTGCTCGTGAAATCCTTCCGGATCCTAAGTTCAGCAGCCAAACAATCGCTAAATTCATGAACCACGTAATGCAAGATGGTAAAAAATCTATTGCTGAAAGTATCGTTTACGGTGCTTTAGACCGCGTTCAAGAAAAATCTAAAGTAGACCCAGTTGAATTTTTCGAGACTACTCTTGAAAAAGTTCGTCCTATGGTCGAAGTAAAAGCACGCCGTGTTGGTGGTGCTACATACCAAGTACCTATGGAAGTACGCCCATCCCGTCGTACTGCCCTAGCTATGCGTTGGTTAGTAGATGCTGCTGCTAAGCGTTCTGAAAAAACTATGGCTTTACGTCTTGCTGGCGAGTTGCTTGATGCATCTGAAGGCAAAGGCGCTGCGGTTAAGAAACGTGAAGATGTGCACCGTATGGCTGAAGCCAACAAAGCATTCTCTCACTACCGTTTCTAAGCAGATAAAACAGGCCCTATTCAGGAAAGTGCTAAAACCGTCATGGTTTTGTCACCAAAGCGCTTTAAGTTGCTATGCAGCTTAAAGCGTCCTGTTTTAAACAACAAAATTTAGGAATGCTAGAAATCATGGCACGTCAAACCCCAATTTCTCGTTACCGTAACATTGGTATTTCTGCGCACATTGACGCAGGTAAGACAACCACTTCTGAACGTATTTTGTTCTACACAGGTGAGAGCCATAAACTTGGTGAAACTCACGAAGGTTCGGCAACTACGGACTGGATGGAACAAGAGCAAGAACGCGGTATTACCATTACCTCAGCAGCTGTAACATGCTTCTGGAAAGGTATGGCGAACCAGTTCGAACAACACCGTATTAACGTAATTGACACCCCGGGACACGTTGACTTCACGATTGAAGTTGAGCGTTCTATGCGTGTTCTTGACGGTGCGTGCATGGTTTACTGTGCTGTAGGTGGTGTTCAGCCTCAGTCAGAAACGGTATGGCGTCAAGCAAATAAATATAAAGTTCCACGTATTGCGTTCGTTAATAAAATGGACCGTACTGGCGCGAACTTCTTCCGCGCAGTTGAACAAGTTAAAACACGTCTTGGCGGTAATCCAGTGCCAATCGTTGTTCCAATCGGCGCAGAAGAAAACTTCCAGGGTGTTATTGACCTGATCGAAATGAAAGCAATCATTTGGGATGAAGCATCTCAAGGTATGCAATTCGAATATGGCGACATCCCTGCTGACTTAGTTGCTACTGCTGAAGAATGGCGTACTAACATGGTTGAAGCTGCTGCGGAAGCATCAGAAGAACTCATGGACAAGTACCTAGAAGGCGAAGAGCTAACTAAAGAAGAAATCGTTGCTGGTATCCGTAAGCGTACATTGGCAAACGAAATTCAACCGATGCTTTGTGGTTCGGCATTCAAAAACAAAGGTGTTCAACGTATGTTGGATGCTGTAATTGAATTCTTGCCAGCACCGACTGACGTTGAGGCGATCAAGGGTATCCTTGACGACAAAGACGAATCTGAAGGTTCTCGTGAAGCGTCTGACGAAGCTCCGTTCTCTGCACTTGCATTCAAAATTATGAATGACAAATTCGTAGGTAACTTGACTTTCGTTCGTGTTTACTCAGGTGTTCTTAAAGCGGGTAGCCCGTGTTATAACCCAGTAAAAATGAAGCGTGAGCGTGTTGGCCGTATCGTACAGATGCATGCGAATGACCGTAAAGATATCGAAGAAATTCGTGCGGGCGACATCGCGGCATGTGTAGGTCTTAAAGACACAACGACTGGTGATACATTATGTGATGAAAACCACGTAATTACACTAGAGCGTATGGAATTCCCTGAGCCAGTAATTGCACTTGCAGTTGAGCCTAAAACTAAAGCTGACCAAGAAAAAATGTCAGTTGCTTTAGGTCGTTTGGCGAAAGAAGATCCATCATTCCGCGTACGTACTGATGAAGAATCAGGTCAAACCATTATTGCTGGTATGGGTGAACTTCACCTTGACATCATTGTTGACCGTATGAAGCGTGAATTCGGTGTTGAAGCCAACATTGGTAAACCAATGGTTTCTTACCGTGAAACGATCAAAAAGTCAGTTGAACAAGAAGGTAAATTCGTACGTCAAACTGGTGGTAAAGGTAAGTTCGGTCACGTATACGTACGTCTAGAACCGCTTGCTGAAGACGCTGGTAAAGACTACGAATTCGTTGAAGAAGTTGTAGGTGGTGTAGTACCTAAAGAATTCTTCGGAGCGGTTGACAAGGGTATCCAAGAACGTATGAAGAATGGTGTACTTGCTGGTTATCCAGTAGTGGGCATCAAAGCGACATTGTTCGACGGTTCTTACCATGATGTCGATTCTGACGAATTATCGTTCAAAATGGCAGGTTCTTACGCATTCCGTGATGGTTTCATGAAAGCAGATCCAATCTTGCTTGAACCAATCATGAAAGTTGAAGTAGAAACTCCAGAAGACTACATGGGCGATATCATGGGTGACTTAAACCGTCGTCGTGGTATGGTTCAGGGTATGGACGATTTACCTGGTGGTACTAAAGCCATTCGTGCTGAAGTTCCATTGGCTGAGATGTTTGGTTACGCAACTCATATGCGTTCTATGTCTCAAGGTCGTGCGACTTACTCTATGGAATTTGCTAAATATGCTGAAACTCCACGTAATGTGGCTGAAGGCATCATTTCTAAGTTCCAGTCTGGCGGTAAAAAAGGTGACGACGAGTAATCTTTCGATTACTATAAGCCCAAACTAATTCATAGTTAAACCCAAGTGCTCATGCAGTGATCCTGCATGAGTAGTTTAAAAAGGAAGATCTCATGGCTAAGGCTAAGTTTGAACGTAATAAGCCACACGTTAACGTGGGCACAATTGGTCACGTCGACCATGGTAAAACAACTTTAACAGCTGCGATTGCAACTGTATGTGCGAAAAAATTCGGTGGC
>NZ_VPEC01000072.1:0-7561 GCF_013417355.1 Acinetobacter sp. YH12255 | reverse complement strand
TCGCGGTCGGACTGCAAGTGATCTTGAAGCCACGGGCCCGTCCCACCCCGACATGGACCTCGATGCCCGAACGGACGTTAGATTTCGAGTTCTAGGCGTTCTGCGATGAAGGTTGGATCCCAGCCGGGATTGAAAGTGTCGACGTGGGTGAATCCGAGCCGCTCGTATAGGCCACGCAGGTTCGGGTGGCAGTCGAGCCGCAGCTTGGCGCACCCCTGCGTTCGCGCGGCATGGCGGCAAGCCTCGATCAGCGCGGAGCTGACACCCCGGCCCGCATGTGTCCGTCGCACCGCGAGCTTGTGCAGATATGCGGCCTCCCCCTTGAGGGCGTCGGGCCAGAACTCGGGATCCTCGGCCGACAAGGTGCAACAGCCGACGATGCCGTCGCTGCAACTCGCGACTAGGAGCTCGGATCTCAGGACGAAGGTCTCCGCGAATGTCCGGTCGATCCGCGCGACGTCCCAGGCGGGCGTTCCCTTGGCGGACATCCACGCCGCAGCGTCGTGCATCAGCCGCACAACCTCGTCGATATCACCCGAGCAGGCGACCCGAACGTTCGGAGGCTCCTCGCTGTCCATTCGCTCCCCTGGCGCGGTATGAACCGCCGCCTCATAGTGCAGTTTGATCCTGACGAGCCCAGCATGTCTGCGCCCACCTTCGCGGAACCTGACCAGGGTCCGCTAGCGGGCGGCCGGAAGGTGAATGCTAGGCATGATCTAACCCTCGGTCTCTGGCGTCGCGACTGCGAAATTTCGCGAGGGTTTCCGAGAAGGTGATTGCGCTTCGCAGATCTCCAGGCGCGTGGGTGCGGACGTAGTCAGCGCCATTGCCGATCGCGTGAAGTTCCGCCGCAAGGCTCGCTGGACCCAGATCCTTTACAGGAAGGCCAACGGTGGCGCCCAAGAAGGATTTCCGCGACACCGAGACCAATAGCGGAAGCCCCAACGCCGACTTCAGCTTTTGAAGGTTCGACAGCACGTGCAGCGATGTTTCCGGTGCGGGGCTCAAGAAAAATCCCATCCCCGGATCGAGGATGAGCCGGTCGGCAGCGACCCCGCTCCGTCGCAAGGCGGAAACCCGCGCCTCGAAGAACCGCACAATCTCGTCGAGCGCGTCTTCGGGTCGAAGGTGACCGGTGCGGGTGGCGATGCCATCCCGCTGCGCTGAGTGCATAACCACCAGCCTGCAGTCCGCCTCAGCAATATCGGGATAGAGCGCAGGGTCAGGAAATCCTTGGATATCGTTCAGGTAGCCCACGCCGCGCTTGAGCGCATAGCGCTGGGTTTCCGGTTGGAAGCTGTCGATTGAAACACGGTGCATCTGATCGGACAGGGCGTCTAAGAGCGGCGCAATACGTCTGATCTCATCGGCCGGCGATACAGGCCTCGCGTCCGGATGGCTGGCGGCCGGTCCGACATCCACGACGTCTGATCCGACTCGCAGCATTTCGATCGCCGCGGTGACAGCGCCGGCGGGGTCTAGCCGCCGGCTCTCATCGAAGAAGGAGTCCTCGGTGAGATTCAGAATGCCGAACACCGTCACCATGGCGTCGGCCTCCGCAGCGACTTCCACGATGGGGATCGGGCGAGCAAAAAGGCAGCAATTATGAGCCCCATACCTACAAAGCCCCACGCATCAAGCTTTTGCCCATGAAGCAACCAGGCAATGGCTGTAATTATGACGACGCCGAGTCCCGACCAGACTGCATAAGCAACACCGACAGGGATGGATTTCAGAACCAGAGAAAGAAAATAAAATGCGATGCCATAACCGATTATGACAACGGCGGAAGGGGCAAGCTTAGTAAAGCCCTCGCTAGATTTTAATGCGGATGTTGCGATTACTTCGCCAACTATTGCGATAACAAGAAAAAGCCAGCCTTTCATGATATATCTCCCAATTTGTGTAGGGCTTATTATGCACGCTTAAAAATAATAAAAGCAGACTTGACCTGATAGTTTGGCTGTGAGCAATTATGTGCTTAGTGCATCTAACGCTTGAGTTAAGCCGCGCCGCGAAGCGGCGTCGGCTTGAACGAATTGTTAGACATTATTTGCCGACTACCTTGGTGATCTCGCCTTTCACGTAGTGAACAAATTCTTCCAACTGATCTGCGCGGGAGGCCAAGCGATCTTCTTCTTGTCCAAGATAAGCCTGTCTAGCTTCAAGTATGACGGGCTGATACTGGGCCGGCAGGCGCTCCATTGCCCAGTCGGCAGCGACATCCTTCGGCGCGATTTTGCCGGTTACTGCGCTGTACCAAATGCGGGACAACGTAAGCACTACATTTCGCTCATCGCCAGCCCAGTCGGGCGGCGAGTTCCATAGCGTTAAGGTTTCATTTAGCGCCTCAAATAGATCCTGTTCAGGAACCGGATCAAAGAGTTCCTCCGCCGCTGGACCTACCAAGGCAACGCTATGTTCTCTTGCTTTTGTCAGCAAGATAGCCAGATCAATGTCGATCGTGGCTGGCTCGAAGATACCTGCAAGAATGTCATTGCGCTGCCATTCTCCAAATTGCAGTTCGCGCTTAGCTGGATAACGCCACGGAATGATGTCGTCGTGCACAACAATGGTGACTTCTACAGCGCGGAGAATCTCGCTCTCTCCAGGGGAAGCCGAAGTTTCCAAAAGGTCGTTGATCAAAGCTCGCCGCGTTGTTTCATCAAGCCTTACGGTCACCGTAACCAGCAAATCAATATCACTGTGTGGCTTCAGGCCGCCATCCACTGCGGAGCCGTACAAATGTACGGCCAGCAACGTCGGTTCGAGATGGCGCTCGATGACGCCAACTACCTCTGATAGTTGAGTCGATACTTCGGCGATCACCGCTTCCCTCATGATGTTTAACGCCTGAGCTCAGCCGACCGAAACCGCGTAGCGGTTTTGGGTCGGCTGCAGCGATTTGTTGGGCGATAGCTTGCCACATTCTCTCAACGATTGGGATTTGATGTACTTTCCGCACTTTGTAGCGCGACCACATCATGCTCCCCCTGGCCGCGAGAGCCCTTCACTCGGGAAACACAAGACAGACCGAGCACGACTGTTGCAAGGGTCAAACAGTACACGACAACCGGCCAAGCCGTGTTGCGCGGCAACAGCGAAATGATCAACGTTCCGATGCTTCCTAGCAGTACACCGCCCAAGCAGAAGTAGACTGCCGTGACCGTTCCAGCAACATGGTCGAATCCTCGAAGAGCGCCATTGGGCGCCACAGATACCGCTGTGGCGACACCAATACCCACTAGCCACATTGGAGCAATAAAGCCTAACACGGACTGCAAAGCCCATATTTCGGTGATGGCAAGCAATACTGCTCCAGCTATCAGGCATCCCATTCCCATTCGCAAGACACTTGGGCTGCCCCACTTGGGTATCACACGCCCCATAAAACGAGCCGTAAACACCATGGCAATTGCCACTGTGGCGAACAGCAGGCTGAAGCCAAGCTGAGACACACCTTGCCTGCCCATCATTAGTCCGGGCGCAATGGAGAAAAAGACGAAGAAGCTACCCATTCCAGCGGCGTAACACAACGTGTACAACCAGAAGTTCAGGCACTTAACGGGGAGTAGCAGCTGCGACCATTGCAAGCCCGCAACTCGTTGCACCCGGGTTTCAGGCCAGAATCGCCACGCTGCTGCAGATGCAGCGATCATGCCCAAACCTAGAAACGCAAAGATAGCCCGCCACCCAAGCCACATGTCGACGAGCGCTCCGAGCAATGGGCCTACCGCCGGGACTATGGCCAGCATGGATCCGAGTATGCCGTAAATGACATTACTTTCCTCGCGACCTGCGTAAATGTCACGTACTGTTGCAAATGTGGAAACAAGGCACGCCGAGGCACCACAAGCCTGAAGAATCCGAAGCCCCAGAAAGACTTCAGCCGATGACGTAAGAGCGAGGCCCATTGACGCCACAACGTAGGCGAGGCCACCTCCCAGTAGAACGGGGCGGCGCCCCAGTCGGTCCGATAGCGGTCCAAACAAGAGCTGACCGGCACCAATCATGACCAAGTACGTTGTCAGCGTAAGCTGAATTGTGCTCGCTGTCGTACCAAGCGCGTTTGGCATAAACGGCACTGCTGGCAAGTACATGTCCATGCCGAGTGATGCCAATAAATCGAACGGTGATAACAACAACACCGTGGCGGCAAGGGAGTACCGCCAACTAAAGTTTTTTGAGCGCACGAAACCATCTCCTTGAACAAAGGATTTGGCGGCGCTCCCGTAGAGCAAAAGGATTCATGAGAACGCCGCAACAACCGAAAAATGAAGGTTGCTGCGGCTTACTTGTCTGCGTTCTTGGAAGTGCTCATCTGCTGACTATCTCATGATTAAATTTGAATCGTAACAACTTTCAAGCAACTCTGCAAGGAGCCTTATTGTGCGCCCAACGCCGGAGTTAAGCCGCCGCGCGTAGCGCGGTCGGCTTGAACGAATTGTTAGACATCATTTACCAACTGACTTGATGATCTCGCCTTTCACAAAGCGAATAAATTCTTCCAAGTGATCTGCGCGTGAGGCCAAGTGATCTTCTTTTTGTCCCAGATAAGCTTGCTTAGCTTCAAGTAAGACGGGCTGATACTGGGCAGGTAGGCGTTTTATTGCCCAGTCGGCAGCGACATCCTTCGGCGCGATTTTGCCGGTTATTGCGCTGTACCAAATGCGGGACAACGTAAGCACTACATTTCGCTCATCGCCGGCCCAGTCGGGCTGCGAGTTCCATAGCTTCAAGGTTTCCCTCAGCGCCTCGAATAGATCCTGTTCAGGAACCGGGTCAAAGAATTCCTCCGCTGCCGGACCTACCAAGGCAACGCTATGTTCTCTTGCTTTTGTAAGCAGGATAGCTAGATCAATGTCGATCATGGCTGGCTCGAAGATACCCGCAAGAATGTCATTGCGCTGCCATTCTCCAAATTGCAGCTCGCGCTTAGCCGGATAACGCCACGGGATGATGTCGTCATGCACGACAAGGGTGACTTCTATAGCGCGGAGCGTCTCGCTCTCGCCAGGGAAAGCCGAAGCCTCCATAAGGTCATTGAGCAATGCTCGCCGCGTCGTTTCATCAAGCTTTACGGCCACAGTAACCAACAAATCAATATCGCTGTATGGCTTCAGGCCGCCATCCACTGCGGAGCCGTACAAATGCACGGCCAGCAACGTTGATTCCAGATGGCGCTCAATGACGCTTAGCACCTCTGATAGTTGGTTCGAAATTTCGATGGTCACCGCTACCCTCATGATGTCTAACGCCGCCATAAGTTGCGGCTTTGGAGTTGATTGTTTTGTGGTAGCGTAGCGTTAAACCACAAAACAAGCGACGGAAAAGCCGTCAACTTGATGGCCTTGTTAGCCTTATCAGCGCGACTGTGATGTATAAACGTCAAAAATTGAATGACCAATTTTAACAATCGCATCATTTCGCTCTGCCATTGAAGCCTGTGTTTGAGCTAGATAGATGCTCACAATAATTGGGGCTTGATGCTCACTCCACACAACTGCTGTAATACTCCGAGCACCAAATCCGCCAGCACCTGAGCGATCCGCAATGTTCCATCCCGCCGGCAATACTGAACGTAGTAAATTACCAGTGACTTGATTGTTCACCATCCAAGACTCTAATTTTTTCTGGTTCATTTCAGATAGCGCGGAACCAAATAAAAATTTATTCAAAGTACTGGCTATTGCCTTAGGAGTTGTCGTATCCCTCAAATCACCGAGCTTACCTTCATTTAAATCAGGCTCAATACGGTCTAGACGAGTCTCTTTGTCCCCAATTTGTCTTAAAAAATCAGTAACGCCTTTGGGGCCACCTACAGCACTTAGGATGATATTTGCCGCAGTATTATCACTTGTAGTCATAGTTGCGAAGCACGCATCATCGAGTGTGATTGCCTGCCCTACTTGCTTTTCTATTACAGGGGAATAGGTCACAAGATCTGCTTTCTTAATCTCGACTGTACTATTGGGATTAACTTTTCCTTGCTCAGCATCATATAGTAATTTAGCGCAAGCTATTGTTTTAAAAGTACTTGTTAACGGGAAGCGCTGATTGCCATTGTAATCCCAATATTCTCCATTTTGAGTATCAAGAACGGAAACACCTATACGAGCAGAAAGAGAAACTTCAATTGCCTTAACGTCTTGTTCAACTTGCTGAAACTTTGAACTACTTGCAAAAACCACGGATGGTATTAAAAGCGAAAATGCCAATAAAAACTTCATGTAAGTAACCCCATAATTTTGATTGTCACACATTTTATATAAAAGCATGAGGCTCCATAATATGGCTAACGCCCGCCTCAACTGCCGGAGGTTAATGGCGCCTTTTTTGCAGCTCCACCGCAAAAAAAGGTGACAGTAACCGGAGGTCAGATTGCAGGCGCTTGTTAACTCTTTTGCCAGATTTGATAACAATAGTTAATGTTAGACTCGAAATCTTGCTCAAATACCAACTTGAATGTATCTGGGATTTCAGGAAAAACTATGTCTCCATCTCGCTCGATGTCGACTGTTGAAATATGCAAAGTATCTACTTTGGAAATCAAGCTTTTGTATATTTCACCACCACCAGAAACGATAACATGATCCGTGATTTCCTCTAAATTTATTAAGGCATCCTGAATTGAGGAGAAAACCATTACACCCTCATCATTCGTAGAAAAATTAGAGCGAGTTACAACTGCATACTTTCGATTTGGGAGAGCGCCCATTGACTCAAAAGTTTTGCGTCCAACTAAAAGCCATTGATTATATGTAATTGCCTTAAATAGAAGTTGCTCGCCTTTGGCGCTCCATGGAATATCTGGTCCATTACCGATAATACCGTTCTTCGACTTGGCAGCCATTAGTGATAACTTCACGATTTCTCCCTCGAGTTAACTTTGTTTTAGGGCGACTGCCCTGCTGCGTAACATCGTTGCTGCTCCATAACATCAAACATCGACCCACGGCGTAACGCGCTTGCTGCTTGGATGCCCGAGGCATAGACTGTACAAAAAAACAGTCATAACAAGCCATGAAAACCGCCACTGCGCCGTTACCACCGCTGCGTTCGGTCAAGGTTCTGGACCAGTTGCGTGAGCGCATACGCTACTTGCATTACAGCTTACCAACCGAACAGGCTTATGTCCACTGGGTTCGTGCCTTCATCCGTTTCCACGGTGTGCGTCACCCGGCAACCTTGGGCAGCAGCGAAGTCGAGGCATTTCTGTCCTGGCTGGCGAACGAGCGCAAGGTTTCGGTCTCCACGCATCGTCAGGCATTGGCGGCCTTGCTGTTCTTCTACGGCAAGGTGCTGTGCACGGATCTGCCCTGGCTTCAGGAGATCGGAAGACCTCGGCCGTCGCGGCGCTTGCCGGTGGTGCTGACCCCGGATGAAGTGGTTCGCATCCTCGGTTTTCTGGAAGGCGAGCATCGTTTGTTCGCCCAGCTTCTGTATGGAACGGGCATGCGGATCAGTGAGGGTTTGCAACTGCGGGTCAAGGATCTGGATTTCGATCACGGCACGATCATCGTGCGGGAGGGCAAGGGCTCCAAGGATCGGGCCTTGATGT
>NZ_VPEC01000071.1:0-7585 GCF_013417355.1 Acinetobacter sp. YH12255 | reverse complement strand
TTCTTGACTCAAGCATTAATGCAGTACGATCTTCAAAGTTAAGATGATGGTATGACAATTTTATATACTCCATAAACCCTTTAAATTAATTAGGTGGTTTATGTCGCACTTCAAGTTTTACTCTGCCAAGTATTGATATTATTAAAGCTCTTAAGATAATTTAACATTCGTCATTTCCCATAAGAATTTAATAAAATACTATATGGCTGACAGATAGATAAAAGACTAAGAAAAGAAAAGCAGACAAAAAAATACCATCGATAATAAAATTGGTTAAAAATGTTGCACGATGAAATTTAAATAAACTTGCAAAGCTAATAAATTAACACTTTTATATTCAAAAAAACTTAAATCACAAGTTAAGCTAATAAACAGTTTTAGCTATTTTAAATAAGCTCATTTTAAAAACCAAAATTTAGATTTATTGGTGATATAAAACTTTAAATCAATAGCTCCACTAACGCTCTTCACTTATTTATTTAAAATTTAGCGACGTAAAAAGACAATTAAGTATTTTTAGATAATGCTTGGAATCAATTCAATTCATCAAGTTTTAAAAAATAATTCCTTTTGTCAGGTCTATCATTTTTTAAATGCTTTAAAAATATTTTAGCAGTTTCCTCCGATGCATCCTCTCTTAGGCAACGTTCAACAAAGGATATATCTACAAATTCATCTGCTAACCCAGCACGGCCAAGATCTAAAAAATAAATTTCATTGAATTTATCTATAAAAATATTACTATCCGTGATATCGCCATGAGAAAAAACCAATCTTTCTTCAACACGAGTCTCAGTTAACTCATTCCATAGACTTAGGTAAGTTTTATGGTCTCCCCATAATTCAGCGTCAAAATCATCTTGATCTATATCGTCAAGGAGTTGGTTATCAATAAAAAATTTTGACTCTTTTAACCGATGATCAATGTTTGAAATAAATGGACAATCAATAATAGCAACTGAATTTAACAGATTGAGTGCCTCCTTATAGATAGCAAGCAATTCTTGGTCTGTTAAAAAAAGCGCTGAAATTGGTTTTGCATTGATCGCTTTAGTGATCATGAATTCAAACTGCTCATCCTGAAAAGTCATGATGAGTTCAGGCACCTTTAATTTCTCAGAGAGCCAACTCAACATTTTCGCTTCGCGAGAGACACTGTATGTGGTCTCTGTATATAAAGTGCTAGATCGCTTAAGAAAAAAAGTTTCATTATTTCGATTAAAAGAATAAACATCCGATGGCGACTGACCAATTTTATTTGGCTCTAAAACACTGTTTCCAATAAATTGTTGAATAATATTGGGCAATTCCATCAAGTTTTCCTTTTATTCAGCATTAAAACCCCGCAAATGCAAGGCCTAGTAAATAGATGATCTTAATTTGGTTCACTGTAGCAAAAATATGGGGCGAATTCAAAACTGGTTCAATAGCCTAAGCAGAAAAAGGAGTATTTGATTATCCGCACTACTATACTTCCTAAAAAAAAATGCTCTCAACTTCTCAACTCGTACCCAAAGCGTCGCACTTCGTGCTTTGGCTTTGGAAACGGTTGAGAGAGTTTCGGCAATACTCTCCCTAAAGGCGGTCATTTAAAAAAATGACGCATCCTTTAAGTATTGCCGATTTACCGCATATTCTTTTGGCTTCGGAGCCACGTATATCGGTCGTATCCGCACATAGCTTTGCAAACTATGCAGACAAGGACTAAAGGTCTTGCACCTCTCCCCACACGCTCCCTGTCGAAGTATGGCGGTATCTCTGCGAGGGTTTCCCCAACATACAACTTAACCAACCTATACAACTACTCTTAACGCTCCGCTTTTGTGAGATTCCCCTGTAGCGGTTTAGCCTTTCGACTATCGCTACGTTGCACCAGTGACACTTATTCCCTCCACATGCAACGCATGCCAATCCGTAAAACGGACACGCAGGAGCAGGCAAAGCTCGATCTAGGATGCTTATTTGATGATTTAAAACACGGATTAACGAAGACTTATCATTTTGAGTCTTGATCTAAACACTGTTTATTGTGAAAATAGAGTTCAGGTACAAGCCTTTGTGTGAAATCTGCACGAGTTGGTAGCTCTGCTGATCTTCGTTACTTGATGTTCCACCATCAAATAACTGCGTACCGCTGAATATAAAGCGAAAGCCCATTGAGTTGCAAGATTCAATGGGCTTTTTCTTTGATCAATCAGATATTAAGACAAAAAAGAGAGGTCATATCTAATCATGACTAAATCCCTAATCAAGCACGTTTCAATGCCATAATATGGCGAACCATATCGTTAATATGTTGTTTTGTTTCATTATCTTGTGAACTTAACCATGCAACTACATCAGCATCAAAAGCCTGTGCTTGAGCTATGGTATGGCGTTCCTGTAATTTCTTCACAAAGCTAGGTTTAACCAATGGCGCATTGGTAGGGTCAAAATTTTTATAGCGTTCTAGTTCATTTTGCATTGCTGTACCTCCGCTTTTGGTGATGTGATGGTTCAAATGCAGTGATTATTCTCGCAACATCTCCACGTTCAACCCAAACCACTGTTAATAGTCTACCACGATTGCTTAAACCGACTGATATTAGTCGTTGTTCATCATAGTGTCCTACATCCTCAAAAGAGATCAATGCAGGATCAAGGAAAATACTACAGACCTCCTCGAACGTGATTTCTCGCCCTCGATAGACTAAATCCATTTTTTGGTCATGCCATTCAAATAACAAGCCGTAATATTCAATTAATGGCATGATTACCTCTTTTCCTCTCGTGAAATAAAAAATATGCCTATTATTTTGGGTCTATGACACAAAAATCTCCATTTTTTCCATATCCGCACTGCTTTTTCATCACACGAACACACGGTTTAGATTCCTCTCCAACAGTACAGCTTCCAATATCAAACTGGATACCTTGCTGTCTTAAGCTCTCGATCTGAGGGATATTTTCTAAAGGTTTGATATAAACACTGAATAACCAAATGATGCCAAGCATCAGAATGGCGAAAATGCCTAAAATAATGGTGATGATTTTCCATGAAAATTGATCACTAGTTGATTCAATCGAGTTTTTTAAATGTCCAAGTGCCTTAGCGGTCTTGATAAGCTCTGCTGTACCCTCCTGTAAGCCCGTATTTAGCGATTTTGATACAGTGCTATGGGTTTGCTCTGCGATGACCTTCTGAATGTGTTCTTTCGTGATTTGAAGCTCTTTAACGGCCTGATTGACTAGGTTCTGCTGTTGTTCTGCAACTGCCATCAGTGCATATAACTTTTTTTCATCAGGTGTCATCGGCTCATCCCTCTAAACTTCATTGTTTTCTGTTGCTCTCGTTCTAATTTCTGCTGTTCTTTGTACTGCTGTAAGGCAAGCTGTTTAAAGCTGGCAAAATCAGCCTTAAAACTCTCAATGCCCTGTTTAATTTCTTTGTCTGAGATAGGGCTGTTTTTGAGGTCTTTCAGGTCGTTTTTAGGGTCGCCTAAATCTAGTCGCTCAAGCTCTTTATAGGCTGTACGTGACTGTTGCAAGGCTTCCCTGATTTCAGGGTCTTTGGCTTGGCTTGGTAAGAGTTTCTTTTCAGGGTCTTTCTCTATGCCTTGCTCTTTGTAGCTTCGCATATCAATACGGCTGTCAATTTGGTGTTTTTCCAAATGGCTATTGCATAAATCCGCCCACCTTTGGCGTAGGTCTTTAATATCAGTTTTTCGTTCCTGGTAACTCTTGCCTGTATTGTCTTTTTTAGCTCCGCCACGTTCAGGATTCTTGCTGTTATAGCGTTTGAAATATTGCTCTGGATCTCGTTCGATTCCATCTTGCAGACGTTCATTAAACATGAGGTGGATGTGGGGCTGATCGTTGCCGTCCATTGCTTTAGGGTTATGAATTGCAAACTGATACGGATATTTTGAGCCAATTTCAGACTGAATAAAGTCTTCAACCAGTTCTAGGCGTTGCTCAGCATTCATCTCTCTAGGCAGGGCAATTTCATATTCTCGATAGGTACTGCCATTTTTACGCTCGTAAAGGTCGGCTGCTTGCCAAAAGGTAATCGGATTATGTTCAGCCCATTTCGGCATATTTCCATAGTCACTATGTTCAAGGTCGGATTGTTCCTGTTTCAGCTTTTTTTCTTCGTCCCGATCAATATATTCGGCATGCGGTGCTGCCTTACCTGCCTTACCAACTTTCACACTTAAACGAGCTATCGCCATTAGGTTTTTTCCTGTGCCTTTTTTCGGTCTAGTTCTTTCTTAAATGTTCTTTGATCGAGTATCGAAGCCCACATCATAATGATGATAATTAGCGGTGCTGCGATCACGCCAAAACTAATATCTTTGATTTTTCCCAATACCTGTTTTAGTTGCATGCTGTTGCTCCTAGCT
Source organism: Acinetobacter sp. YH12255 (assembly GCF_013417355.1). NCBI lineage: Bacteria > Pseudomonadati > Pseudomonadota > Gammaproteobacteria > Moraxellales > Moraxellaceae > Acinetobacter > Acinetobacter sp. YH12255. The sequence continues at coordinate 3,203 of NZ_VPEC01000071.1, read as the reverse complement.
TTGGTACTTCTTTTTTTCATTCAATTTTCAATTGAACGAAAAAAAGAAGTTTCAGGGTTTTAGGGATGAAGTCCCTAACGTGCTTAGGTTTCTCAATGAAATTGAGAAACGTCTAAGCGCGCCATCAAATTTTTGATGGAAGTACAGGCGATAATCTCCAGAACGACTTTAACAAAATTACGTTACTCGAACGTAAATATTTTGTTATCGTTCTTTGAGTATTGAGCCTGTGCTTTTGCGGTATATGAATTAATGGAATTGAATATGAATAATGATTGGCTGTCTGAAAAAATCACATATATTTCTGCTTTAAAGAATCCTAGTGATGCTCAAAAACTTTTACTTGAATTAGCCAAAATTCAGTACAGAACACCCGACCAAGAGAAAAAAATCAATGCCTTGATCAAAGCTGAAAAAGCCATAGATCGAGCAAATAAGCAAAAAGTTGCAGTTAGAAAATTATTGAATGCCGAAAAGGAAGCAGAACGTAAAGCTCGTACACGTCATCTCATTCAATTAGGCGCACTATTTGAAATAGCTAACCTAGATCAGCGTGACCCAGCCGAATTACTTGGCATTCTTCTAAAAACTGCTGAAATTGATCCTAATGATATGAAATGGCAAATTTGGAAAGAGCTAGGACAAGAAACTTTAAATCATCGTAAAAAAGACAAAAAGTGATTGTTCAGAATTTTTATTCAACTTTATCTAAGCACGTAAAAAACTCATCTATATACAGAGGGTCTAAAAATTATATTTTTGATTTATAAAGATAATTAAAGATTACTTTGCATAAGGTGTATTATCTTAATAATAAGGCAACTAAGGTAGGATGAATTTTATGGCGACTGCAATTCGTGCAGATTATTGTACAAATATGACTATAAACAATTGCTCTTTTTCAGGGTTTAACAATTGTATAGAGATGAACTTTTGTACTAACTTCAATATATTAGGTAGTGGTTTTTTTAATTCTAATAATGCTGTCTTTTTATCTAATTGCTACGGAAAAGGAGCTATATCAAACAACTATACTCATAATGTAAATAATTTAATTTCAGTTGCTGATTCAAAACTAAAATACCCTCTTCCTTCAAAAAATAAGGAAAAGCATAAAATCATAAAAAAAGAGCAGAAGAAAAATAGTTCAATAAGGAATATAGAATTTAATAAAAAAATTAAAGAACTTATTAACTTAGAAGCTAACCAAAAATTTATTAAGAGAAATCATCAGTTAGCTTGTAAAATAAAATATATAAAAGCAAATCTTGGAAAATTAGAAGCTGAAAGAATGCCATAAACATCTTCAAGTATATATTTCATTAACTTACATTTGTATTTAGGGAGAATAAAAAATCCTCCCAATTATTATTGGAAGGATTATCTATTCATTTATACTAAATAAGAGTTTTTTGTCATTCGACAAACAAAACATCTAGTTAAACTGATTTAAAAAAAATGGATGACTAATCCTATATCTTAGTACTTTGAAACTTATTCATTTCAAATTAGAAGAATACAGATTAGTTAATTATCTTCCACCCAGTAGTCCATTCATATTTGAAGAAAATACTAGCATAATTGAGTTATCAAAATAATATTAATTGCATTAATATTATTTAAAAATTCACCTTATTATATCAGCTATATACCTTGTTCAATACTATTGGCTATTTTGATAATTACCATATAATTGACCACAAGCAGCGTCAATATCAATCCCAAATTGACTTCTAATTGTGACATGGATACCAGCAGACTTCAAAACTTTGTAAAAGGCTTCTACCTGCCCTTCGTTTGCTTCTCCATACATCTCAGGTGCACTTATTGTAGGATTGTATCGTATCAAATTTACATGATATAACTTCCCTGATTTATAGCGACTTTTAAGAAGGCTAACAACTTCGTTTGCATGCTCAAGAGAATCATTTACACCAGGCAACATGATATAAGCTATATATACTTTCCTTGAAGTTAATCTTATATGTTCATCGAGTATATTCATTACCTCATCTATTGGGTATCTATCATTTATTGGCATCAATTTGCTGCGTTCCTCACTATAAGGTGAGTGTAATGAAAATGTAAGATTTACTTGAGGATATTCCTGGGTTATTTTTTTGATACTAGGTATAATACCAATCGTTGATATAGAAAGTCTACGAGGACTTAATGCAAATAAATTAGGATCCGTAAACGAATCAAGAGCATCAAATACTTGACGGTTGGCTAGAGCTTCACCCATTCCCATAAAAGAAATGCTATCAATTTGATGACCTAATAAATGGAAGTATAAAACTTGATCTGTTATCTCATCTACAGTTAGGTTTTTTTTCAATCCAATGTCGCCTGTAGCACAAAATTTACACCCAAAATTACATCCGCATTGTGATGATATACAAAATGACTCCCAACCTGCTTTATACTTCATGTTTACCGTTTCTACTTTCTCATTCTTTGATACTTCAAAAAGCACTTTCGTAACTTGCTCTGAATTTTGCTCTGCTAAGAGCTTGATATTCAAAACTGTTTCTCCAAAATTATTTATTAAATCCTCCCTAAGTAATTTTGGAAGAACCTTCATATCCTCAAATCGACTAATTCTTTGTTTAAAAATCGCATTGGTTATTTGTTTTATTCTATAATCAGGCTCATTATTACTTCTTAAAAATTCCTGTATTTTACCATACTTTGTTTTATTATTAAAATTCATTTCTTTCATCCTTTCACAATTTGCTCTAGTGGTAATTAGAATAATTGGAAAGGAGTAGCAGTCCCTAAGAATCAATTTCTTTTTGCACACAAAAAAAACACAGATAAAAATTACCGGTGCCGAAAGTCAAAACATACAAATATGCATATTTCACTACATAAAACAAGTATGTTGATGATCTTGTTTTAAACTTATCCATAGTAGAGGCAAAGCTCCGGCAACTGTTTTTATATCATTGTTTAGTTTAAAAAAGGACAGACTACTCCCTTTAATAGCTAAAATAGCTATTACCTCCTTTCACTAATTAATATACTTAGCCTGTACTGTAACATTTTAATATTCAAATGTAAATATTAAAGTTAGAAAGCCTTCTTTTCTTGACTCAAGCATTAATGCAGTACGATCTTCAAAGTTAAGATGATGGTATGACAATTTTATATACTCCATAAACCCTTTAAATTAATTAGGTGGTTTATGTCGCACTTCAAGT
>NZ_VPEC01000070.1:0-7878 GCF_013417355.1 Acinetobacter sp. YH12255 | reverse complement strand
AAGAACGGACTGATCGCTATAAGTCGGAACTGACCGACTCAGGCTCTAGTTACACGTTTGGCAACAAGACATTAACAGAGTGCGAATTAGTCCTTGACTATGTTTAACTACATTTTAAGGAACAGTATCAGTCCCCCACCCAACACGGTGGCAAGCCCAGCGAAGAAGGTCACGGCAAAGGCTGTATAGACTTGTCCATCTGAAACGGAAATCATGCCAAATCGTCAGCCATTAAAAAAGTCATTATCACCATAGATGATAATGACTTTCGTTTACAGTAAAACAGTAGGTTTATGTGAAGATTTTTAGTCTTCTGGTTCTTCCGGATTTTTTGCCAGATGAATCACGGACAGTACCAGACCACCCCACAATAAAACGATAGAGATGATCATCATCACCAGTGCAGATGTATTCATAATCGCTCTCCTAGCTATGACGGTCTTTGACCAGACTAAACAGAATGGCGCCCAGAATAAAGAATGCCATGACACCTCCACCCACCATCCACAGGGTGCTGGCAGCATAGCCACCATAACCTTCTGCCATGATCGATTTCAGGGTCAGACCCAATGCCATTAATAAGGACAACGGCGTGATGACGGTCAGCATGAAGTTCCAGCTGCGACCAAGTTTCACGCTGGCAAACTGATTCACATGGCCTTCCAGCTGCTTCATCAATGGACGACGGAACCACGACAACAGAATAATGGAGATCAAACCACCACCGACAATACCGATATTATTGGCAAAGTAGTCAATAATGTCGACAAAGGTAATCGCACTATGGGTCGAGAACATCAAGGTAGAAATCACCGCTGAACCACCGGCAATAATCGTGACTGACTTGTTCTTCGACCAGCCCAGTTTGTCCTGGAATGCGGCAATCGGAACTTGCAGGATACTGACCATCGAGGTAATACCGGCAACGGTCAATGAAGCAAAGAACAGGAAGCCAAACAGGTCACCACCTGCACCTAAACTGGAAATGATTTTCGGGAAAGCAATAAAGGCCAGACCAATACCGCCAGATACGACATCTTCAACATTTGCACCTGCGCTGAAGGCCATAAAACCAAGCGCTGCAAATACACCAATACCCGCCAGAATTTCAAAGGATGAGTTGGCCAGTGCTACCACGATCCCAGAACCGGTCAAGTTGGTTTTGCGTTTCAAATAAGAGGCATAGGTCAACATAATCCCGAAGCCCACCGACAGTGAGAAGAAGATATGACCAAATGCGGCCAGCCAGACTTTATAGTTACTCATGGCCTCCCAGTTCGGCGTAAAGAAAGCATTCAAGCCGTCGACTGCACCCGGTAAGCGTACCGCCTGAATCACCAGAATAGAAAATAAAATTACCAGAAGTGGCATAAAGATTTTATTCGCCAGTTCCACCCCACGGCGTACCCCACCGTAAAGAATCAGCATCACCGCAGCCCAAACAACCACCAGACCGAAAAACAGGACAGGAACAAAACCTAAACTTAAACCTTCACCATTTTGCAGATAAGTGTTAAAGAAAAAGTCCTGGGTATCTGTGCCCCACTGCTGCCCAAAGGAATAGAACATATAACTGCCGGCCCAAGACAAGACGCTGGCATAGTAAATCCCGATGATCAGGGTCACCATCACCTGCCACCAACCCAAGGATTCGGCATTCATGAGTTTTTTATAGGCCATGGGTGGTGCTTTACGGAACTTGTGTCCGACCGCATAGTCTAAAAACAATAAAGGCAAACCTGCTGCAAAAATCGCAATCAGGTAAGGGATCAGGAATGCCCCACCCCCATTTTCATAAGCCACATAAGGGAAACGCCAGATATTTCCCAAGCCAACGGCGGAACCAATGGCTGCAATAATGAATCCTGATCGTGCAGACCAATTCTCACGAGTTTCTGTCATAGAACACCTAAACTTTAAACCCCTTCAGATGCTGCTTGTTATGGTTATAGCGCAAGCAAATAAAGAAGCATTTCAATTATTTTGGGTGTTTGGATTAGAGCTGCACCTTTTGGGCGTCGAATTCTAATGTACAAACAGGTCAGCAGGTCTTACATCTTGCTTAAAGTCTGATCAAAAAGCTGACCTTGTAGATGGTTCAACAATACTGACTTTTTTAAATTTTTTCTGTAAATTCTGCTGAAAATATTCGTCATTTATAATCTATTCGAATTAAGCGTTCAATAATTCAACGAAACCTACCTGATTTTACAGGTTATATATTGACAAACTTTTTGGAATATATCTTTCTTAAGTTTGACTACAGAACCGTAGTCAAGCAAAGCTCATGCTGCGATCATCCAAATCGCCTTATATTTATAGAAGAATTAAAGTCAAAGGCTTATCGCGATGTGAGCCACTCTATAGCTGAAATGCGCGGAGCAGAGATCTGATCGCCCTGCTCCACGTGCATTTTTGACATCTAAAAATGGACTGCAATACCCCGGTCTGACCTGCAGCAAATCCATCACGGGATCTGAGCGATTGATGTCATTTACTTAAGATTTAATCACCAGCATCCGTTCTTCCTGCATATCGCGAATGGCAGATTGAATCCCTTCACGGCCTAAACCTGAATCCTTCACCCCACCATAGGGCATGTTGTCCACCCGGAAAGATGGAATGTCATTGATAATGACCCCACCGACATGCAGATGATCCCAGGCATACAGCATCTTGTTCAAGTTCTGGGTATAAACTCCGGCCTGCAAGCCAAAACGGCTACGATTGATACAGGCAATCCCCGCTTCAAAATCAGGATAAGGTTCAATCATCGCCACCGGACCAAAGACTTCATCACGGTAAATTTCCAGATTATGATCCACGTTTTCCAATAAAGTCGGTGCGAACATCACTCCATCCAGCTCACCACCTACCAGAATTCTGGCATCCTTTTTCAGTGCTTTTTCCAGCCATTTTTTCAGGCGTTTGGCTTCTGCTTCCTTGATCATCGGCCCCACCAAAGTTGTGCTCAGATTTGGATCGGTGGCTTTCAGATGTTTGAGTTTTGCAAGCAGTTTATCTCTGACTTCGGCATAAATATCCTGATGCACCAGAATGCGCTGCACACTGATACAGACCTGCCCGGCATGACCATAAGCACCGCCAACCAGACGGGTAATCAAGGCATCATTAATTTCGGTATCCGGCTCGATCATCACTGCGGCATTACCGCCCAGCTCCAGAACCACTTTTTTGCGGCCAGCTCGCGCTTTCATATCCCAACCCACCACATCGGAACCGGTAAAACTGAGTAATTTAAAACGATCATCGGTGACCAGCACATCGGCCAGCTCGCGCGGACAGGGTAAAACTGAAAATGCGCCTTTCGGCAAATCGGTTTCCGCCAGAATCTCGGCAATTTTCAAGGCAGAAATCGGCGTCAGACTGGCGGGTTTCAACACGAAAGGACAACCGGCAGCAATCGCTGGTGCAATTTTGTGGGCGGTCAGATTTAAGGGAAAATTAAAAGGGCTGATTAAAGACACTGCGCCAATCGGCACCTGCTTAACCATACCCTGATACCCCGATGCTGCCGTGGTTACAGCCAAAGGCAGCATACGTCCCTGATCGATTTGAGTCACGGCATCTGCGGCAATTTGAAAGGTATTAATCAGACGCTCGACTTCGGCTTCTGCCGCTTTGCGCGGTTTACCGCCTTCTGCAATCAGAATTTCAGTCAGTTCTTCACGAATTTCATGAAAACGGCGCACACAATGCAGTAGAATTTTCTGTTTTTGAAAGGGTTCTAAAGCCGCCATCTCTGCCTCGGTGTCTAGGGCAGACTGGATGGCCTGCTCCAGACTTTTGGCATCGGCCAAAGCGACACGTGCATAGAGTGCTTGCGTATATTTATGTTTAACCTCTAGCCATTCTCCGGTCTGAACCGCCTGACCAGCCACATAGAGTGAATAGTCTTTACACTGTTGTACTGCTGTAGATCGCATTTTTTAGTCCTTCAAAATCCCAGGATATACATTTTTGAAATTCTCTATATCATGCACTTGCTGATAAATATTAAGAAGATGTTTTTAAGTAACCAGACACGCTCAATTTTAATAAAGCTTTAGGGACTCACTGTCATGCAGACAAAAATACTCGCCACATTATTCTTCAGTTTTGGATTAAGCACGCTCAGTCATGCAGATTTCATCGGGGCAAAAGCCGATCTCAGCTACTGGAATTTTAACGGTTATAGCGAAAATAGCAGTATGAAACATGATCTGGATCGACAAGGTACGGCGCAGCTGTCCGTGGCTTTTGAACATCCGATTCCGCTTTTACCGAATGCCAAAATCAAATATGTCAATCTGGACAGCAACAGCGAACAAAGCACTCCGATCAATGCCTCAGAAATCAAACTGAAGAATATTGACTATATTCTGTATTACGAATTGCTGGATACCGTGGTACATGCCGATATAGGCGCAGGCTTAAGCAATCTGGAGGGTACGGTAAAAAACCTGAATACCGGGGCTTTCACACAATACGATCTGGATGAATACACTCCACTGCTCTATGCAACTGCAGGGGTTAAATTGCCATTTACCGGACTGAGTGCCAAAGCAGAAGCCGTTTACAGTCATGGCAGCGATAGCAAAAAGACCGATGTACAGGCTGAGTTACAATATGATTTTATTGATAATCTGCTGGTCGATGTCGGTGCCAAAATCGGTTATCGCATAATGAAGGTAGATTTTGAACAGGAGCAACGTCCAGATTTACAGCTGGAATTTAAAGGCCCATATATTGGCTTAGATGTACATTTTTAATGCCAAGAATTCAGCAGCTGGTCGTGCTCAATTTCTCTGCGTTCATGTAAGTCAAAGCGTACAACAATAAGCGCAATCTGCTGCTGGTACAAAATCTGCTTGTGTATTACTTTAGACACATAGAGAGCAGGATGCTCCGAAAACCTAAAAACAACAAGAATAAGCAAGCATCAGGACGTGAGGTACGACAGGAGTTATACCTAAATCACGAGATACGGAAAAAGCCCCAACAGGATGTTGGGGCTTTTTTTTCTGCTATTTCTTTTTCTGTGCATTGCTTTATTTATCTTTGCTTAACAGTTCCGAGTTAAAACTCCAACATTGTAAAAATCGGCTTGTTGTTAAGCTAAAAATCCTCACATTTTTTGGGAACAGCAATCATGGTAAAAAAGGTCCTCTTTATTACATCCAATCAAGGTATTGAACATGATGAACTGACTGAGCCTTTAAATTTTTTAAAGTCCAAAGGTTTTGAAGTGATTCATGCTGCAGAAAAAAATGAAGATGTAGCCACTGTCAAAGGTGATACCAAAGCTGCTACCCAATATACGCCTGATACCAGTTTTGACCATGTCGACCTGAATGATTATGATCTGTTGGTGATTCCAGGTGGTACAGTCAACGCAGATACTTTAAGAATTAATCAGGATGCCCAGAAAATTATTCAGCATTTTGCCGACAATCACAAACCGATTGCGGCGATCTGTCATGGGCCATGGGCCTTAATTGATGCAGATCGAATTAAAGACAAGAATCTGACCTCGTATAAGAGCATCAAGCTGGATCTGGAAAATGCCGGCGGTAAATGGGTCGATGAAGAAGTGCATCGCTGTAATACCGGCGGCTGGGTACTGATTACTTCACGGAATCCGGATGATCTTCCGGCCTTTAATGAAGCCATTTTAAAAGAACTTGAAGGCGATGCTGCCTAAGTTCCTACCATAAAAAGAGAATCTCATGATTGAGGTTCTCTTTTGCTTTAAATAGTTCCGGTCAAGCTTTTTAGATAAACCATCACTTCTTTATTGCCTGCCATTTCGGCCAGTTCTAGTGCCGTATGTGGACTGCGATGGGCAATATCTGCACCTTTGCTAACCAGAAGTTTGACTACGTCTAGATGATCATTTTCAGCGGCGGCCTGTAAGGCGCTATAGCCTTCTTCATCGGCGGAGTTGACGTCCAGACCTTCTTGCAAGCCCTGCTCGACCTGCTCGATGTCGCCTAAAGATGCCCAGTAGACCAGTTCAGGAAGATGCAGTTCATCATCTTCAGGGATTGGGGAGAATGAGTTGAGTTTCATTTTTTTAAGAACCTTATGAATAGTTAGTCATCTTAAATAATGATACTAAATCTATTCAACGCCCAGCTTACATTCTCTTTTGTATTTAAAAAGTATTTTCCAGTTTTATCCTTTTCAATTCTTAAAGAAAATTTTTCACTTTTTGAAATGATTCCTGAATCTATAAACCGCCTAATATCACTATTAGGTAGAATTAAATAATTATTCACATAAGACATGCCTGTAAAAGTTCTCATAACTAATATATAAAAAGTTGAAGAAGAGTCTTTAGCGTCATATGCTCTTTGATTAACCGTAAATACATATTTATTAGTGTCAGATAAATTAGCTGTTTTTACTTGTATATGAAAATATTTATTATCTTTAGTCGCGACGATATCAATTCCATCATCTACTGCCATATAAGAAGCATTAAATCCAAAGAATAATAATTCAGACATTACAGCAAATTCACCAGCTTTTCCTGTATAAAGTCCATTTACAATAGGTTGCTGAGGTACAACTATTTCCTTAGGAATTAAATTACGTTGAACCTTAGTCTTATAAATCCCTCGCCTTACCCCACCTTTTGAATTTTTAGGTTTTGTGAATATAGATTTATTCTTATTTTTTGCGATATCAGCAGATAAAACCGATGAAATTTTCTTAGAAAGATCCTCTAGTGGCAGTTGTGTATGAGGATATTTTTTGACTAAAGCTGTTGCAATTTCATCGACATGCATTTCTTTTTTGGCTTCTTTCAATACTTCTGCAATTTGATCAATTAACTTCATACTTTATTTCCCCTACACAATAATAAAATTACTTTTCTCATAATTAGTGATAAATAAGAGGTGGTCCCACTTGTTTGAACAACTAAAAGCTTATTTATAAGTGATATTCTGCTCTAGTTAAGCTACCTTATTTTGTTGTGGTAGCTGGTCATAGTAAAACTCATCTGGAGTCATTTTGTCCAGACTCGAATGAGGTCGTTTCAAATTATAAAATTCAAAATATGCACTCAATTGCTTTTTCGCATCGGTGACACTGCTATAAGCTTTGAGATACACCTCTTCATATTTAACGCTTCTCCATAACCGTTCAACCATCATATTATCAATCCATCGACCTTTACCATCCATACTGATTTGAATGCCATTTGATTTCAATACATCAATAAATGCATCACTGGTGAACTGACTGCCCTGGTCTGTATTAAATATTTCAGGTGATCCATATTTTTCAATCGCTTTATTTAAAGCCGAAATACAAAAATCCACCTCCATACTAATCGATACCCTATGCGCAAGTACCTTGCGGCTATGCCAATCAATCACAGCACATAAATAAACAAAGCCTTTTGCCATAGGGATATACGTTATATCCGTACACCACACTTGATTACTGCGCTGAATAGCCAATCCTTTGAGCAGATATGGATATTTACGGTGAGCTTGATTGGCCTGACTTAGATTTGGTTTACGATATAACGCATTAATGCCCATTTTCTTCATTAAAGTACGTGTATGACGTCGTCCTATATGATGTCCTTGACGATTCAACAAATCACGCATCATACGGCTACCTGCAAAAGGGTATTGCATATGTAACTCATCCATACACCGCATCAGCTTCAGATCTGATGCACTCACAGGTTTTGGGCGATAGTAATAACAACCACGGGAGACTTTCAGCAGCTTAGCTTGCTTAGATACTGAAATCTGAAGTGAGTCATCGATTAACTTTTGTGGTTGAAGCGGCCCAGTTTCTTCAACACACCTTCTAAAAAATCAATTTCTAATGCCTGCTCACCGATTTTTGCATGTA
>NZ_VPEC01000069.1:0-7932 GCF_013417355.1 Acinetobacter sp. YH12255 | reverse complement strand
TGTTCAAATGGCGATTCAGCGTTTAATTGGTTTTGGGAAAAAAGAAGAGTTTAAGGAAATTTTGGCAATTTTAAGAAAGCAGAATCCTGATAGGATAAGGGTTCTGTGAAATTTGTCGTGTACAGAGAAATATTTATAAAGAGCCATTTCATCATCTTAAAATACGACTACCTTCAATCCACACCCAAAGCTTTAAATACCGCATCCACAGGATCCGCATAGAAGTTGGTCTGGAAGTTGATAAACAGTTCCACAGGAATCATTGGGATATCTGCCGCACTACTCATTGGCAAAGCAACCTTCTTGGCACCCGCATCAAAAGCCACCTGAAGACACTCAGCAATACTTTCCACCGGTGTCACAGAACCACCCAAGCTCATATCACCCAGTACCACCATCTGACTTTGTACCGATCGTCCTAACAGGCCAGAAGCAAAAGCCACTAAACTTGGCAGAGCAAGATGGCTGAGCGGGCCGGTATTCTGTAATTCCACCACATGTAAGTGGAAGTCATGTTCCAGCACCTTACTGCCACCCGAGATCCGGGATGCATTGGCCTTGAAGTAGTCAAATGCAATTTTGTCCTGCTCCTTGGCACTACTTGAATTCCATAAGCCTGATGTCGCCAGCTTTCCTGAACCTTTGGTGACTTGAAGTTCTAAGCGGTATAACCTCGGCATGCCTTTATTACTGAGCCCGATGGTATATAAGAAACCTGGCTTGGCTGGACCTTCGGGAATCAGTCCACCACCACCCTGCTCTTTTACCGATACAAAATGTTCTTCTAAGGTATCATTATCGATATAGCTGAAATGAACATCATAGAATTCCATGCCACCAATTTTCTTCAGCGGCTCTTTGATACGACGGCGCACCTGCAACGCATATTCCAGACACTGGCGTACATCTTCTTTATTAAACTGACCGTGTGGGTAGAGTAGCTTCATCAATCCGGAAACCGTCTTGCGAACGGCGATCACATCACGCTGATTCAGGTTGTTACCGAGTTTGAAGTACTTCTCAATGGAATCTGCAAAGCTACGCTTGCGCATTTCCCGGAAGAATTCAGCCAGATAATCAACGATCAATCCATAACGGTTGGTGAAAAACTCCGGGCGCATCTTCGGAATTTCCCAGCCGGGGATATAAGCATGAAAACGATCGAAGAATGCTGAATCGATCATGGCTTCAGGGAAAGGTGCCAACAGATGGCTGGTTTTGCCCAGAGATTCAACGCTTTGGTTGATATTCCCCACAAAAACCATCGAAGCTGAGGCTTCCATCTGTTCCCGGCTACGGGCAAAAGATCCTGAGGCCATGTAGTCTTTCATGATCTGTACGCCATCTTTGTCCTTTTGAATGCACGATTACGACCTAAGTGTTTGAAGGGTGGATTGAACACGATTTATTACCAAAATTAAAGAAAAAAAGTGTTTTAATTATGGATAATGCTTCTTTTCATAAAGGTCAAAAATTACAAGAACTCCTGAAAAAAGTAGGTCATTATTTAGTTTGGTTACCCCAATATAGTCCTGATTTAAATCCAATCGAAAAAATGTGGTCTAGAGTGAAATCTGTTCGAAATAAATTTAGAGTTGCAGATAGTGATAAATTATTTAAAGATCACTGTGGTGATTTATTTAGTATTTAGCTATATCAACTAAAATACACAGCGAACTGGTTTTGCAAATGGGGGGAATATGGGCTTTAGATTTCACAAGAGTATTAAACTGCTACCCGGATTAAAAATTAATCTGACGCATAAGGGCATCAGCAGTGCGAGCATTGGCAAACCCGGTGCTTCTCTAAATATTGGTAAAAAAGGCACTCGAACCAGCGTGGGCATTCCAGGAACAGGACTCTCTTATTCCAAACATCACCCCTATACAAATAGCCCGAATACCCCACAGAATACATCTCAGCAACCACCACGATTGCATCGCCTAAGTATGGAGACATCCAGATCAACTGTCTGGCTTTGGATCGCTTTTGGGGTGTTGTGTTTTATTGTCGGTGCAATGATTTTTTAGCGGACAGTATTTCGTAGCTTAAGTTAAAAATAAGAATGATTAGCTAATTCTTTCTAAACAATTTAGAATAAAAATCACACAGCTTTGGATGGTCATACAAGACGTACATCTACCAGATATCCAATATTTTTTATTAGCTTATCCGATTTGTTTAAGTCTGATAGGTGCTGTTTTTATTGCTACGCATCTAGGCTTTCAAGCGCCTAAATATTTATTCTGGATGGGCTTGGCTTGCATTTTTCCATCCATAGGATTAGCCGCACAGACACTGATGAGTAATGCTCAACTGAGGCTGACCGCGCCATGGCTGGCACTTTTTTATTTAGGTGGTGCTTGGGCCGTTGCCCATGGCATGCTGTTAAAAGCCAATTCAAAATCAAATATATTTGTAGCAAGCACTTTGATTGTAGTGGGTATGGGGTCACTGTTATATTTTACCCATGTCGATGAACAGTTGTGGCCCCGCATCGTCACCATTAATATTATGATTTTATGCTTGGAAGCTTTAGCACTTCCAAAAATCTATGTTTTATTTAAAAAAACCTACGCCTTAGAAATGCTTTTATGTGCGAGTTATTTTCTCTTATTTGCTTATGGGGTGCTTAGAACCTCAATTGTCATTATATATTTTCAAAATGTGCAAAACGTCGCCTTGGCAACAACAACATGGTGGATGACCATGATTGCTGTCAATCTGTTCCTCAGCCTGTGGTTTGCAATTATAGTTTCAGCGGTAGCGGTAAAAGAACGGTTTGATATCATTAACGAAGAAAGGTTGAGAGATTCTTTAACCAAGCTGTATAACCGCAATGGTTTTTTAGAAAAAACCAAAGATTTGTTTAATGAATTGCAGCACGGTGAAGTCTATCTGGTGATGTGTGACCTTGATAGTTTTAAGGAGATCAATGATACCTGGGGGCATGTGGTCGGGGACAACATCCTATTGGAAATTGCAAATCTATTAAAATCCAACATTCGGCAAGGTGATATTGCCGGCAGATTTGGCGGAGAAGAATTTATTGTATTATTGCAAAGTGCAGATCAAGAATCTTCTTTTGTTTTGCTGGAACGCTTACGTAAAAAGATTGAAGGGCACCTTTTTGTTCATCAGATTCGAGTGACTGCAAGTTTTGGGGCCGCCAAAATAGATGCAGAGTCCCAGTTAATGAGTGCTTTAGAAACCGCAGATCAACGTTTATACCAAGCTAAAAATAATGGCCGAAACAGAGTGTGTTTTAACTAACCTAAGTAGACTCCACTTTACTTATTTTCAGACAGCAACCAATCAAGAGCGTTCATTTTTACAATACCATTATAATTGGCTTCAGTCCCGATCGTGTCTAAGGTAAGTAAATACTTGGGATATGAATCAGAAATTTTCTGTAATGGACGTAACTCTCGGCTTAGTGTCTCCTCATTGAGGGTTTCTAATGCCACCTGATAATAAGTTAAATTCTGTAAAGTATCGACAGCAACAAAATCAATTTCATATTCATCAATCCGCCCTACATAGACCGTATAACCTCGTCTGACAAGCTCAAGATAAATCACATTTTCTAAGATATGACCTTGATCAGCATTAGCATCAGGCAACATAATGCGGCGCAATCCAACATCAACTAAATAGTATTTTTCAGAGGATTGTAATAACTCACGCCCACGTACTTTAAACTGTGCGGCGCTATAAAATAGCAAACTGTCCTGTAAGCCCCGAATATAGCGCTTCACTGTTTCAAATGAGATTTTAACCCCGCTTGAAACAAAGGTATTTTTAATTTTATTGATGGAAATGGGTGAGCCTGTCACGCTTGCCAAATATCTTGCGACACGCTCGAGAGAGTTAATATCGGCAGTATTTAAACGGGGAATAACATCTTTAAACATTACACTGGCATAGACTGCTTGCAAGTAATCATAGGTTTCCTGCTGGCTGGTCATGGCAAGCGTATAGGGGAAACTACTTCGCGTGTACATGGCATACAAATCACGATTGGATAATTGTTGGATGATCGGATTATTTTCAATATGCCACTGTTTAAACTCTTGGAATGACAAGGGTAAAACATGTTGCTCGATATAGCGTCCTGTGAGTAAAGTCGCAAGTTCTCCACTCAGAAAGAATGCATTTGAACCTGTAATATATAAATCGATATAATCCCGAACATATAAAGAGTCGACTACTTTTTCAAAATTGGTAACATGTTGTATTTCATCTAAAAAAACATAGTTTTTCTTGCTTTCATCAACTTTTGACAATACATAATAGAGATGGATCCGGAAATTTGAACAACTCCTATAAGTGATATTCTGCTCCTCAAATGATGTTATAAACATCAATATATGGAGTATTTTATGGCACGTAGACCAAGAAGAAATCATTCAAACGACTTTAAAGCTAAGGTAGCACTTGCTGCGATCAAAGCAGAAAAAACACTTGCTGAATTGAGTTCTGAGTTTGATGTTCATCAAAACCAAATTATTGACTGGAAAAATCAATTGATCTCAGCTTCCTCGCAAGCTTTCGATCAATCAAAAGCTCCATCAGAACCCCCCATTGATCTTAAAAAGTTACATGCAAAAATCGGTGAGCAGGCATTAGAAATTGATTTTTTAGAAGGTGTGTTGAAGAAACTGGGCCACTTCAACCACAAAAGTTAATCGATCACTCACTTCAGATTTCAGTATCTAAACAGGCTAAGTTACTGAAAGTCTCTCGTGGTTGTTATTATTATCGCCCAAAACCTGTTAGCTCATCAGATCTGAAACTGATGCGATGTATTGATGAATTACATATGCAATATCCTTTTGCAGGCAGTCGTATGATGCGTGATTTGTTGAATCGTCAAGGGCATCATATAGGACGACGTCATACACGTACTTTAATGAAGAAAATGGGTATTCAGGCGTTATATTGCAAACCAAATTTAAGCCAGGCTAATCAAGCTCACCGTAAATATCCATATCTGCTCAAAGGGTTGGCTATTCTGCGCAGTAATCAAGTGTGGTCTACGGATATAACGTATATCCCTATGGCAAAAGGCTTTGTTTATTTATGTGCTGTGATTGATTGGCATAGCCGCAAGGTACTTGCGCATAGGGTATCGATTAGTATGGAGGTGGATTTTTGTATTTCGGCTTTAAATGAAGCAATTGAAAAATATGGATCACCTGAAATATTTAATACAGACCAAGGCAGTCAGTTCACCAGTGATGCATTTATTGATGTATTGAAATCAAATGGCATTCAAATCAGTATGGATGGTAAAGGTCGATGGATTGATAATGTGATGGTTGAACGATTATGGCGGAGCGTTAAATATGAAGAGGTGTATCTCAAAGCTTATAGCAGTGTCACAGATGCGAAAAAGCAATTGAGTGCATATTTTGAGTTTTATAATTTGAAACGACCTCATTCGAGTCTAGACAAATTGACACCAAATGAGTTTTACTATGATCAGCTACCCCAACAAAACAAGGTGGCTTAACTAGAGCGGAATATCACTTATAAATACGCTTTTAGTTGTTCAAACAAGTGGGACCACCTCTTAATCATGTAGTTTACGGTAATCGGTGAGTTCTTCAAATTCCATAAATTCAAAGTTGATGACAATGATGTTTTCGGCTTGTACCCCCTGTGCTTTTAGGTCTTGTTGAAACATCGCCAGCAAGGTGGATTTTCCAGAGCGACGTACACCCGAAAGCACTTTAATGACATCACGGTTTTGCCATGTATTCAGAAATTTTAAGTAGCTATCACGTCGAATATTAGTTTTTCTCACTGTTTCCACTTAAACTCTAAAGTTTTAATTAATTCTATCAAAATTTAGATACCAAGTGAAAATATATTTAATTACAAAGAAGGTTTCCAGTTCATGTGAAATATTTAAAATTCTAAACTGCTGTTATAGCAGTTTAGAGACGCTAATCACGACAAGCTCCAAGATACCAGGTCTACTCTTTAGACGAAATTTGATAGGTTTTCATCGATGAGATAATCCAAATTCTGTCTTTTTGATTATTTTCTATGTCATGTTATGTCATTGCTGCTGCGACTTAACTGCTATATAAATTAAGTGAAAAGTAAAAGGAATTAATATGTTAACTAGAGTGGAACTCATTTTTGTTGTGCTGATGGTCTCAGCCTTAATCCTAATTGCTTATGAAATGCTAAAAGGTTTATTTTAGAGCATCTATACAATTTTTGATCAAAAAAAAGCCCACAGAGGGAATCTATGGGCAAAACTAAGGACCTTGACGGTCATTCAGAAACTACTGCTAGTTTCTGGTTGTGATTCTGGACTGAATTAAAAATAACCACATTGGCTGAATGTATCAAAAGTTAAATCATGTGATTAATCATTGATACATCTGCAAAAATGAGCTCATCGCTCTGTTGATTAATACAGTAATTCACCAAACAAATCCGCTCTAATCTCTTCCAGACTCAGATCTGATTTCATTCTATTACAGATGGGATGAACCAGCAGACCATTCTCTAGAACACCTTGCCCACCTACGGCTTTGGCAATCCGATGATCCGATTCAGTAGAATCGAGATAGATTAATCCATCACAAATGGGGCAAAAGTTATGATTACTGTTATTCACCAATTAAAATGTCTATGCGATAAACCATTTAAAATGTCCTGTTTTTAACTACAAGAGTCAAGCACAGGATTTAACTTTCTTTGTTCAATATCGGCTTTCTGAGCTTTACGGCTTGGCATACTTTTCTTGGCCCGGGAGCGTTTATTCTGTTTCTCCAACTCTTCATGCTGTTGCTGGATATGCGCCAGAACTGAACCTAATCTTTTATTATCAACGACTTCATTCTGCTGTAGCCCAGCCAATTTATTGAAGATGCTGTATAGGCATTTACTCATCGATACTGGTTCTGTTAAGATTGGGTTTATAAGAATTAAAATGTTCAAAAAATCTAATAAAATTAATGGATATATTTATGAATAAACGGACTGCTTTAGAAATTACCCAAAAGTTACGATCTATTTATGCTCATCAAGTCAGAGTGGCAGAGCTATTCTTAAAAATAGGCGAAGTCTCTAATCTTACCCCTCTAATCCTCACAGGAAATAAAACCGTTTTTTCTTTTAAAGAAACGGGGGAAATCTCTCACTAAAATTAAAAAGGAAATTTCTTCTGTGAAAAGTACTTCGCAAGCAGACGAAGTATTGGCAGATATTATTTCTGAGCTGGTATAGTCCCGACAGTAAATAATGAAAAAAGCTGAATTTCCTAATAGGAAATTCAGCTTTTTTTTTACTTTCTAGTGAGACTAATTCTCACTATTACTTCTGTTTTTTAAGCTGCTTTTTGAGCTTATTTAACTTGTTTTTGTGTTTTGAAATCTTTTCAAGACGTGCTTTGATCTTCTGTTTCAAGATTTTAACTTGCTTCGACATGATGTCACTCCTTGGTATGAATATCCGCTGACTGATTTTTTTTCATAAAACTACTGATAAATTTTCTTAATTCTCTAGCGGCACTGGTGTCCATAGCTTCACACAATTGAATGAACTCATCACGTTGAGTGCTGTTAATGCGAATTAAGAGTTGCCCATCTTTTTTGTTGGCCTTTATTTTTTTGGGTTGATCAGTCATAAGATATTTATTCCCAAAGGCACTAAAACAATAAAATGTATATACACTATATATACATTATGAAAACTAAGCAACTATTTAATTTATTGTTTTTTATTAATAATATTGTTATTCCTGATCGGATGGAAAACCGGACATTTCTATTTAGGGTTTATAACTTAGGACTTACGCATTGACGGATTCAAAAAAGTATTAAAATACTTTATAAAGTATCTGTGATCAGACGAATTAAACATGCTTCTACAGCAACTTGTACATTACCCATTTATATGGGCTTTCTCATG
>NZ_VPEC01000068.1:0-8235 GCF_013417355.1 Acinetobacter sp. YH12255 | reverse complement strand
AAAGTCATTTGAATGATTTCTTCTTGGTCTACGTGTCATAAAATACTCCATATATTGATGTTTATAACATCATTTGGGGAGCAAAATATCACTTATAAGTGTTGTTCAAATTTCCTGATCCACCTCTCATAATACATATTATGGGAAGCGGACTCATTGATTTCTTAAGAATTACTAATTTTTTTGATACTTTATAGTTTCCCTAAAATTAACATAATACACCTTATACGAAATGCTTAGATATTTTCCTTATCTTTCAATGTTATAGTCAATACTTAATAGCCCGAAACGTCATGCTCGGGCTTTTTTATTGTTTTATCATGTTCCACGCCTACTTCTTGAGCAATGTTCCACGGCTTTGATAAGCCCAAGTGAATAATCAGGAAGCCTGATCTTTTTCTTTTTGGCGTTCATTCCGCTCTTTCTTGAGTGTCTTTTTATCCTGGTACGATGCAATCAGCATGATCGGGATCAGTAGTGGCGCGACTACAATACCCAGGGCGATGTCTTTCAGTTTCGGCATGATCTTTCTCCCTTATTTCTCAATCATTATCAAATACGGCATTCAGCACCCGGCCAAATAAGCCACGTTTTTTCTTTGTCTCATAATGTGTATTTGGTATGTGTCTTGGTGTTTCATTAGGATGTATTTCTAATGTTTCTTGAGATTTATTGATTTCAATATCTTTATTATTATCAATAGCTTCATTTGTTTCATTACTATTGTCGCATGGTGCATCATTGGATTGTGTCATTGGTGCATCATGAGATTTTTTTTCTTCAGACTCTTTATGCTCTAATAACAATTGAAAGCGGTCTATTTGGTCTAAATAGCGTTTCTCACGATCTTTATATGACTCAATCTCCTTTTTCATAAAATCAACAAGCTGACGTAAATCTGCATCATCCTTAGATTGATCAACTTCCTGTTTTTTTTCATGCTTTTTGATTGGCTCTCCAAAGCATCGGATGACTTCTGCAATATCAAAAAGACCATCAGCGCTTCGAGATATACGCCCTTCTTTTATGGCTCTATATAACGTAGAGCGACTGACATTAAAGCGATTGGATACTTCACTTAGTGATAACTTAGCCATTTACTACGTCCTTTTTACTTGATGGCATATATCCCACTTTTTTTAGGTACGGGTATAGTTCTTTTATTCGGTTAGGGTTTTGCAGCATCTCAGCAATACGAATAGCAAATTGCGGATAGCTTTCAGTTCCCTGGGAATACCGCCCCATTTCGGGTAGCTCTGAAAGCTTATTTGCAAACATGTGACGTTGTGCATCAGTCATTTGGGTAAAGAAATCTACCGTGTTTGGATCTCTTTCTGAAGGTATCGAATCAATTTTTTTATGCTTAAAAGTGAATGATAAGGCTGAGATAGATCTTCCTGTTTTGTACTGTTCATATTTTACATGTATATCAGTGAGTTCATTGATTTGCTTTATGGCTGGTTCTAAAACACGACTTTTAAAATTAACCATTTTTTGATATTCATTAATCTCAAGTCCTAATTTTTCTCTGAAGTCAGATAAAGAAATTACAGGGGTTTTTCCTATATTTCTCCAAGCAATTAGAAACTCATATAAACGAATAGCATATTTGCTAGTTAACTGGGCAACCTGTTTAAGTTGATAGCTCGTAAAGTGCTTTTCCAATCTTGTGATAAGAGGAACAACATCTGGTGCAAAGGTAACTTCTAATGTAGCAAGGTCATCAATATATGCAATTCGGCTAACCCAGCGGGATTTGACTACAATTTCTTTGTTTGTATCTTTATGAATTTCCTTAAAAGAGAACTTTCTTTCAAAAAGATTATTAACTGCATTTTTTAGAGCGTTATACGCTGCTTCTTTGGTGACATCAAAGCGAGAAGCATAATCAGAAGCATGAATCTCTAATTTACTGTCAGATGAGATCCCTTGGCCTGTTTCTCTTGCTCTTATTATTGATAAAAGGATAAGCCGTTGCTCGGTTACTTCGAGATTATAACTGGCATTAATTAAGGCATTATCTTTTACTACTAAGTCATTTTTCATAAGACTGCATAGGTTATAAGTGTTATTAAGACTACATTAGCATTCGATGTAATCAAATGCAAAGAAATTGTAGTCTTATGACAAAGAAATTGTAGTCTTATGACAAAGAAATTGTAGTCTTATGACAAAGAAATTGTAGTCTTATAAGCCTTGAAAGCCTTGCAAGAAAAGGCTTTCAGCATCTCTAAAAGTATTTAAAAACTTTAAAATAATTAAAAGCACAGGGAATGAAAAATTGCCCTTGGTTTTCGCTACGCTCAAACTCTATTGAATCTCGCTTTCGCTCGATTCCTTGGGGCAATTTTTAGTAAATCTCGTTATGACTTTAAAAAAAGCACAAACAATTCGGAATTCGCTTCGCTCATAGTGCTTTTTTTACTCGCTTTCGCTCGTTCTAGAATCAAATTTTGGCATTTGATTTACGCTCTTTTAGATTTCACATACTAAAAAACAGTTTTTCAAAGAGTCGAAGCGCGAATTTTAGTTATGCCGCTCGTAGACACTCGCTCGGTATATACCTTCTAGGTATATTGTGAGTTTTGAAATGGATCTTGATTTGTATTTTTGCAAAATAAGCTAAATGCTCTTGTTTTGCGATTACAGCCACTTTATTGATTTAGACGTAGCTAACTCAAAAATTGGTTTAAAAGTGGCTGTAATCGCATTTTATTGCGGTTTTAAGTGACTATCTGCTTCAAAGATATAAAGTTCTGTACCGTGGTCATCATATTCACATAATCCTTCAATAACTTTGATAAACAATTCTCTGCTTCGAAAGTAGTTTTCAGTTCTTGGATGAATATATTGATAAAGCGTGGTGTTACTAACCATTCTGAAAAAATTTTGGTTATTGACGATGGTATTTTTAACTTTTTCTGGATCTATATTTTCGGTTGATAAATTAAGTTTGTTCCAGGCGGCTAGTACTGCTCCACCTAAAGCATATTTGAGCTGATTTTCTGCATTACGTTTCTTTTGGGCGTCTGTCAGTTCTTTATGACTTTTTTGCAAAATTTCGCGCTTGTGTTCATTCTCCAGCCGGATCCGGTTTTCCAAGGCTGCTTTTTCAATTTTCTGGTAAGACTCCAGGGCACGATCCAGGCGGAAGAAATTATCCTGATCCATTTCCTGTGTCAGTAATGCCAGAATTTCTGTTTCGTTGGCCAGAAGGGGCTGCTGGTTTTTATCCTTTAGCTTGATCTGTTCAATGAGGGCCTGTCTTTTTAAAAACTGGTTTTTATCACGGTCTGCAGCTTTCAGTAGATTGAGCTGTTTGTCATTGAATATGCCATTTGCTTGTTGAAGCAAGGTCAAAGCCTGCTGCTGGTTTTTCTTGAGGAAAGGGAGATTTTTAAGGAACTGCTGTAATGTCATGAGGTCATTTGAAGTGAGTATTTTCGCAGGTCTTCCACGGGCCGCCATCGCATTCTCCAGCATAAAATGGGTGAGGTTTTTGTGTTTTCAGTTTAGCATAGGCCGGCACGGGAAAAATTAAAAAAAATGTGGGAACATTTTTTTTAATTCTTAAGCTCGTTTCCGTGTTTTTAATTCGATATAATTACTACGCAATTATATCGAATTAAAAACACTTCTCCTCGTGCTCCGCAGGCTCTGCGAGGCTCCGTGAATTTGAAGGTGGGATTATGTTCTATTGCAACCTGGAACACACAAGCAAAAAGGCCGTGAAAACCCGATCGGGGAAAGTAAAAAATGCTGCCACGGCCAAGAACCGGTTTCACTACATTACCCGGACTTCGCACTTTAAAAATTATAAAGAAAGTGCCTCAGAACAGATCGAGTTTGTGAGATCCGGCAATCTGCCAAATTTTGCTGAAGGAAAGCCGGCTGAGTTTTGGGACGCTGCAGATATTTATGAACGTAGTAATGGCCGTACCTGTTCCAGTTTGGTGGTGGCCTTGCCCAAAGAGTTGAATCAGGCACAGCGGATTGAATTGGCCGAGGCGTTTATTGCTGAGTTCGCAGACCGCTATAGCTATCCCTTTACCTGTGCCATTCATAATCATGTTGGATCGTTGGGTGGGCAAGAGCAACCGCATTTGCATTTTATGTATAGTGAACGACATGTTGATGGCATCGACCGGACCGCAGAACAGTTTTTTAAGCGTTATAACCCAAAGGATCCACAGAAAGGTGGGGCGCAGAAGCTGACAGCTGATGTGTTAGGTATGGGAAAGGCGCAGTTACAGCTGTATCGGCAGAAGACTGAAGAGCTGATTAATGACAGTCTCATGCGTTATGCCCCGACCAAGATGGTGGAAATCAAGGGAATTCAGGTGGAAGTTCCTAGCTTGGTCAGCTGTTTATCCAACAAGGAGTACAACAAGAAGCATGGCACACAGCTAAAGGATGTTCCTGTGATGAATAAGGCGGTCCGTTTTGCGCGTGAGAAAGAGCCGGAATTAGTGGCCGAACGGGAAAGAATGACTGCTGAAATTAACCAGTTACGTGCTGAAAATCATTATGAGTTGTATCGCCCATTTTACGAGGCTGAATTAAAAAATAGTCAAGAGATTGAAGAATTGAGCACGCAAGCTGAAACACCACGGACACGGCAGCGTTGGTATGCTCAAGAAAAATTATTGTTTTTACAACAAAAAATGCAGCAAGCCTTATTGCAAGATCATCAAACGACCGAACCTTTTAGGCTGATTCAGCATGATTTACAGACTTATATCGATCTTTTGAATACCGAATCCTTCGATCGACTTGAGAAATTTGAATACTTAAGTGATCTGGGCCAACGGTTAAAGAATTCAGTTATTCAGATAGCCTCTATTGATGAAGAATTGGCATTCATGCAGCGGCAGGTCATCGAACGTGTGCCTTTGCAAATGAGAGACAAGGCAGTAACCCCTGACAAAATAAGGAATCATGATCAGGATAATGATTTTAGTTCTGGTTTTTAGGCAGATTGTTTAAGGCGCGCCATTGCATCAGCAGAACAGCCTCTTCATCTTCCAGTGTAGTTTCTCCAGACTGGATCCGTTCAAAGCGTTCCCAGGATCTTTTTTTATGGGCCCTTTTTTCTTTGGGACTCATGCCGAAGGTCGTAATCGATTGAGCTGTTGCCCAATCCTTGCGATCCATTTTTTTGAGATGCTCACTTGTACTGAATTTTTTCATGGAAATACTTCTGATAGGGACTTAACCGAATTATTTGATCTTTAATTCCTTAACGTGACAGAACCTGATATTGCAACTGCCAAGCTGAATGCAGAACTTTCTCTTGTATTGTAAAAGATAATTCGACTTCTAGATTTTTTTAGCTTCGATAAAAACAAGATAATAATTATAAATCAATACTTTAGATGATTAGTGATGAATTTTAGATGATTAGTAATGAATTTTAGATTCTATTTTTTTAGCGTCTATCCTAAAATTCATTACTATCCCATTTTATTTATTTAGATCAGTTACTTAAACTCATTTTTTAAGCCGAGCTTTGTGAGCTAAAAGAATCTAACTAGGCTTATAGTGGGGGTATTCACTATTTAAAATATCCTGTTTTTAACTCAAAAAATCATCCACTTTGAGTCAGAACCAGAGAAAAGGGTTTTTTGGAGTCGTTTTTTTAATCGTCTGGTTAACATAAAAGAAAAAATAATTGTTAATTAGTTGTAATTTAGTTGTTATAATAGCTTGTGCTTTGGAGATAAGTTATGTCTGTCCAAGAACGTTTAAATAAATCGACAGTTCAGTTTTTAAAAATTGCTCACCATATCGTATTTGCACGTAAACGCTATGAAAATGGCAGGCAAATGGTGGTTGCACTGATTTATATTGCACAAGAAGCCCACCCAATTACGGCCATGACAGGATCTGACAAATCTTGGGATTGCCATGATATTAGCAAAGCCACAAGATCAATCAGACGACACAATAAAAACTGTCTAATCCTAGATCGTAGAGACTTTATTTTTGAGAAAACAGAAGACCTAAAAGGTTTCAATGGTATCCATTGATTATTGATCGCTAAACGTGAAAAATCCCGAACATGGATGCTCGGGATATAAACTATGATATTGAATTATAAGGATAATTGCACAGAATTTCGTATAATATGTATTATGTTAATTTTAGGAATTCTAATAATTACATCTTACCTATTTGAAGTTTTTAGCTTTACTCACCTCTCATAAATTAACAGTCAAAGCTGAAGAAGTGTTCTGGGAAACAAGAAACAAAGGCTTTTTGAATATCGCTGTACTCACACTCAGGATGCTTCTCTAAATAACGTCGAGTCCAAATCAGTGTGGCTTCATAATCATTAAAGCACTGATCGAGTTGTAAAAAAATCCACAGTTCATAGGCTTTTTGAATGAAAAAGTCATTGATGATCATGAGAGCAATTTTCTTTTCAGTGTTTGAATCCGGGTATGAGTACATATTACATTTCTCCGATAGTAAGGATAAATAGGTTAGTTGATAAGCTATTTATAACACATAAAAAATGTGTTTGTCACATTTTTTATGTGTTTTTTTAAGTTTTATGGTCTGTGTTATACTTCTAATTCAAACAGATTGTATTTATCACGATGCCATACGAAGAATTTCAAAGACTTATGGGGAAAGCAGGTCTTTCAATTAAGGAATTTGCAACCTTATTGGACATGAACCCAAACTCCATAACTAACTATAAAAAGATCGGAAAAGTACCTACTCATATCGCTGTTCTGGTTTACTTACTTTCTAGCATGAAAGATGAGGGTGTAGACTTTTACCCTATTTTTGAAAAAATTAAGTCGTATTCAAAAGACTAAAACTCTCGTTTGTTGATTGTTGTAAGCTTTTTAGTAGATATTGATGATGTAAAAAATGCCTGAACTTCAGGCATTTTTTTGTTTCAGGGACTTATAAGCCTCGATAGAACTTTTCAATAAAGTATCGAGTTTTGAGAACTAGGGTGATAAAAACCATCATAAACCAGACATTTTTATTGGTGAGAATATAGACACTTTAAATGGGTTCTAACACTAAATTTCGCATAAGAGATTTTATGTTAAAAGATGATTGAAAAGCCCATTTCATGGGCTTTTCATATTAATGTCTCTATTTGCTTAATGATATATGAGTCAATATTAGGTTAATGCTCTACCTTACTGACAAATATACCAATTGTCTTTGCTATCCCAGATCACACGACCTGATTCAAGAGGGGTCTGCTTATACCTAACATTATTTCCTGAAGCGATAGTATTATTGCTACTTAACCAGCCTTGGATATTGATTTTAAGATGATTATTGCTAATTGCTTCTAAACTTGCAATAACTTTTGCACCTTCTACAGTGCGGTATTGTGGCTGCCCCATAACAATTAATCCTGTATATTCAGAAACTGATGTGTCCTTACAGATTGTGCGCCCAATATCATTCTCTTTTGGAGTATTATTAGCGATCATATTTCGATATCTTTGTTGTTGGTTTCTAATTTCTTGATTGCGTTGCTGTATTTTAGCCTCTATTTCTTTCTGCTTTTTCATGTCAGCCATATAATAATCGCTTGCAGTATTAAGTAGAGCTAGTGGATTGGCTACTTCAGTTTTTAATGTCAAAAATGTTAGGTGTTGAGTACTATTGTATCTATGTGCGACAGGTTCAATTGTTATTCCCCATGGTTGAGATGCTCTACACGTAAAGCCACCAATATAAGGAAGAGCAATGCTTGTAGAACCTTGTAATCTTGTCTTTACATTTGAAAAATTAGACTTATATGTTTGTGTGAAATTTCCATTCTGAGATTCACAAAATTTCTTTAAATAAGTAAATGGGATTTGATAATCGGGTACGTTAGAACTAGTTAAATACTCTTTTCCTGTACCATCTTTCCCATTCAATTTTTTAGCTATAATAACTTCACTTGGACTTTTAAATTTTGCCACATCAGAAGTTTTTATTCCATTTACTGTTATACAGCCTACCATACTGGTTATAAGTGAAAGGCCCAAAATAATTCTAAAAATTTTCATTTAAAATCTCATTACAATGTGGTTTATTTAAGTTTACCGTACTAGCTAAGACTAAGAATTTAAAAATAAAATATTAGAAACCTTTGCACGAATAAACACACAAAAGTTCATTAAATTGGTATAATACAATAAAATCAATCACCTAGCAAAAAACACGACTATGGCATGGAAACAAACAGGGCAACTCTCCCTAGCAGACAGT
>NZ_VPEC01000067.1:0-8515 GCF_013417355.1 Acinetobacter sp. YH12255 | reverse complement strand
AAATTCATGCACGTGTAGCAGTCCTCAACAGATTTACGGAATTAGGTCGACCACTTACCCAAGTTACGCCTTAAATTTGGCTCAATTAGGGGCGCTTTGCATTTCAAATCTTTGTGCAACAAAGCCCGAATAAAATACTAAAAGCAAAGATTAATTTAAGAATTCTTCCTAAAATCTTAGAAATTAAAGAAGAGGCCAATAAATAATAAAAATCCGCTTATATAAGCGGATTTTTATTAACAATAAAGACTATTAAGACACTTTATCACCCGGTTGAGCACCAGATTCAGGTGAAATCACCCAAACGCCGTCGCCATTACCCGCAGCTAACACCATACCGTTCGAAATACCAAAACGCATCTTACGTGGAGCAAGGTTAGCCACCATCACCACCAATTTGCCTTTTAGGTCTTCAGGTTGGTAGAACTCACGAATACCACTGAATACATTACGTGGTTCAGCTTCGCCTACATTTAAAGTCAATTGAAGAAGTTTGTCAGAACCTTCAACCGTTGCAGCTTCCAAAACCTCAGCCACACGCAGGTCAACTTTCATAAAATCATCAATATTAATAATTTCAGCTTCGCCGACTTTAGCTTCAGGCTTCGTCGATGCTTTCTTCTCTTTTTTCTTTTCCGTTTTTGCTGTTTCAGCAGGGGCAGCCAAAGAATCTTTAGACGCATCGACCATTGCGGCAACCGCTTTTGGATCTACACGTTGCATCAATGGTTGGAACAATGCAATTTCATGACCCAGCAGAATCGTTTCACGAGAAGCGAAGTTGAAAGATTCTAATTGCAAGAAATCTTGAACTTGTTGCGCCAGTGTTGGCAACACCGGAGCCAAATAAACAGCCAATTGACGGAACAGGTTAATACCGACAGAACATACGTCATGTACTTGTTGTTCCTGGCCTTCCTGCTTCGCCAGCGCCCAAGGCTTTTTCTCATCGATATATTGATTGGCTTTATCTGCAAGTGCCATGATTTCACGAATCGCAGCAGAGAACTCACGTGACTCATATTGCGCTGCGATTGAATCACCCGCATCAATGAAGCTTTGAACCAATTCAGGCTCTGCACAAGTTGCAGATAATTTATTGTCAAATTTAGTATTGATGAACTTCGCACAACGGCTGGCAATGTTGACCACTTTACCAACCAAGTCAGAATTTACTTTCTGCACAAAATCATCCAGATTCAAGTCAGAATCTTCAACTTTATCCGAAAGTTTCGACGCGAAGTAGTAGCGTAAATATTCAGGGTTTAAATGTTCTAAATAGGTTTCCGCTTTAATAAATGTGCCGCGAGATTTCGACATCTTCTGACCATTGACAGTCAAGAAACCGTTTACAAATAAACCTGATGGCGTACGGTAGTTAGCACCTTCTAGCATTGCCGGCCAGAACAGCGCATGGAAATACACAATGTCTTTACCAATGAAGTGATACACCTCATTTTTAGAATCTTTTTTCCAGTAGTCATCAAAGCTTAAATCAGGACGTTTGGTTTTGATATAGTTTTCAAAACTCGACATGTAGCCAATTGGCGCATCGACCCACACGTAAAAGTATTTGTTGGGTGCGTCTGGAATTTCAAAACCGAAATATGGCGCATCACGCGAGATATCCCAATCGTTCAGGCCATTTTCAAACCATTCATCTAATTTGTTGGCAATCGAGACCGGTAAGCGGCCTTCATCACGTGTCCATTTTTGCAGGTATTCACCAAAATTCGGCAACTTAAAGAAGTAATGGTCAGATGATTTTTCGACAGGTGTTGCACCGCTTAAAGTCGAATGTGGGTTCAATAATTCGGTTGCATTATAAGTTGCACCGCAAACTTCACATGAATCGCCATATTGATCTTCTACTTTACATTTCGGGCAGGTGCCTTTAATGAAACGGTCGGAGAGGAACATGCCTTTTTCAGGATCGAAAAGCTGGGTGACAGGACGAACCGCGATATTGCCGGCATCACGGTTTTTGAGATAGATTTCAGATGCACGTGCACGGTTGGTATCGCTATGGGTAGAATCATAATGATCGAAGTGCACCGCAAAACCGTCAAAATCACGGATATGTTCTTTTTGCACGTTGGCAATTTGTGCTTCCGGTGAAATTCCGTTGGCTTCAGCACGTAACATGATGGCTGTGCCGTGAGCATCGTCCGCGCAGACATAAGTCACATCATGACCCATTGCACGCATCGCACGTACCCAAATATCAGCTTGGATATAACCGAGTAGGTGACCCATATGAATCGGGCCATTGGCGTATGGAAGGGCGTTAGTGACTAAGATATTACGCACGGATATGACTCTCTCATTCGTATATTATGCAAGGTGGATGATTTTACCTGATGCAGGTCCGAATACAAAGCAATCCTTTAAGCGAATCAATTCCATTTCACCGCGAATTCGTGTCGAAAGGTCTTTGTATTTACAGAATGTCTTGGAAATGTAGATTTCCCTATATTGCGTTGCCAATAACAGTGATAATAGGCCATTGATCTAAAAGCTTTGAGCTAGAAAACCATGATTGACGAAGATGATTTTGATTTTGACCAACCTGTCACGCGTATTAAACAAAATGCAGCGAGTCAAAAACAGTTGGGCAGTCAGATTTTAAAAGATGCAGAAGCTTATCTTGAAGACATCTCGGCAGATGAACATACACTTTTAATCAAAAACTTATCGGGTTTAGTCGCGCAAGATGCTTATTTCCAAGTGCTGGCAGATCAGCTCGATCAACCGATTGGCGCGAAGTTTGCCAATGATGCTTTAAATTTGATGCATTTTTGGCCGGCCACTCACCAGTTTGAAGATATTGAGCAATTTAAGCTACTCGATATGATCAATAGCGAATATTTCCAAACTGAAATGCTGAAAGCCTTTGATGCCTTAGAGATTGATGAAGACATCAAAGCCAAGCGCCGTTTGGTGCTGCTTGAAAGCTTGAAAATGTACAAACTTGGCTTTTACAGCGGTTGTATTCCAAATGTCTATGCGCAGCTCGAAGGTATTTTGACAGATATCCTGATCAAAGCAGGCTTCTTAAAGCAAAATGGTACCAAGTTTGTCGATGTCTATAAAATCGTACCGGGTTTAAAAGGCAATGAAATTAAAAGCCTGTGGCATAAGTCTAAAATTGCGATTGAACTGAATCCGTATTTTGCTGAACTTGCTGCCTATAAAATGGATTCAAGCTCGAATGTGACCATGAGCCGTCATAACATGCTACATGGCACAGATGTCGACAACTTCAATCAAGCACGCAGCTTCATTCTGTTGATCTGGTTGTTCTCTGCGGTCAGCTTTATGAGCACCTTGCGTGTCTGACTTGAAATAATATCTCCTGATGCATTTGCATCCTATAAACATCTGATGTGAATTGGCAACACTGACTCTTTGGCTTTGGACATTATGCTATGACGGCATTTGAATTGGGCAGCCAAAGAAAATGTGCTGACAGGCTTACCAAGCCAGACTTTGTCGAAACCCCAAGTAATCGATTGACTTGAATCGCCAGAATCCAAAAGAGTTGGATTATTGATCTTTGCAATACTGATTGGGCGCAGCTCATGCTACAGACTGCAAACAATAGCAACAACATGTACAGGCTTTGTTGCAGTTTGCTTACTGCGCCCGATTTGCCCCACGCTTTGTGCTAAAAAATGGCTGATTGTTTATATGATATGCCTAAGGAGGGTACCTCATGACTCAGCAGAACCAGAGCAATAGTTCAAAGCAAAATCAAGACAAAGAACAACATGAGAAACAATTAAATCAGAAAGCCAAAGAAGAGCAAAAGCAAAACCAGAATGACCAGAAGCACAATCAGTCGCATGATACACAAGACACAAAGCCACACCAGACTGATGAAAATTCTGATAGTAAACAAAACTCTAAAGATACAGGTACTGACTCGGAATCGAAGGATGAAGACTCTAAAGAGCAGCCATCTGATCAAAAAAATGATTCAAAAGACGGGCAGTCAGACAACAAAACCGAAAGCTTTAAGATGGATGACTTAAAAGCCAAGGCCATTGCGATTGGTGAGGAGCTATTACAAAAAGGCGAAAAACTTCTGAATGAGCTAAAACATGGCAAGTCCAACGGCCAGAAAAATGATGATCAAGGTTCAGATGACGCAAAAAAGGCAAAAGCTGATCATAGCACTGAAGATAAATCATCGAATCAGTCAGATAAACAAAATGCTAAAGAAGCTCAGACCGATCAACAGGCAAGCATGGCCAATTTAAAAGATGAGGCTGTACATAAGTTTGAAGATACAAAACAAAAGATTACTGAGTTAGTCAGTGAAGCCTCTACCAAGCTGGGTGAGCTGAAACAGATGGCGGCTGATAGCATGAATAAAATGAAAGAAAATCAATCTCAGGGCAATGATTCTGATCAGCAAAAAGATGCCAAAGCTCAAAATTCAGAATCGAAATCAGATCAGTCTGACAAGAGTGAATCTAAAGAAGATCAGGATAAAAATGCCAAGGATCAGCAGCACAAGTCTGAAAATAATAAAAATCATAAATAGACTGTGATTATTGTAGAGCCACTTTAATCAAAGAAGGTTAAAGTGGCTTGCTACACCTAAAATCAATAAAAATTCTTTTCACATCAAAAAGAATCCAGTTGGCTTTACTTTGATTGATTCACTTTTAGCATGCCTATCCGCTACAATCCAACAAAACCAAGTAAAATGGTTGGAAATTGCAGATATCTCTTCGATCTTCTCGGCAGAGTGCTTAACCTTAAGCGAAAACCCCGTTAAACTATGCCATTCGGATATCTATCTATAGTTTTGGAGTAACCTATGTCGTGGCTTTCTTCGCTCAAATCGGTCTTTTCACCTTCGCAGGAGGTGAACGAAGAAGCTGTGCAAAAAGTATTGCAAAACTATCTGTTGCCAAATTCAAATGATCCGCTCAAACAGCGTATTACTCAGGTCAATGTTCAAGCTGAGATCCTACAAATCACCTTAAATACTTATCCTGAAGAAAAACAAGATCTGCAACAAATCCATGATGAACTGGCGCAAGCTTTGCAAAAATGTGGTATTCAAGAACTGAATATGCATGTGATTCAGCAAAAAACTGGGCCTAAAAGTCATAAATCGGATGGCTGCGGGCATAAGCATGCCAAAGGTGAAAGCTGTTCCAGTCAGCCTAAAGCAGAAGCAAAACCCAATCTTCCCCCTGTGGTGGATGCCTCCGCCCAGCCTGCAAAACAAGAAGAAGCTGATCCCAATAATCCACCGATTCAAAAAGCTGCACCTCAGCAACGTGATGTACCAAAACATCCACGTATTCAAAATGTGATTCTGGTGTCATCCGGCAAGGGCGGTGTAGGTAAATCGACGACTACAGTGAATCTGGCACTGGCTCTGCAAAAATTAGGCTTAAAGGTCGGTGTGCTGGATGCCGATATTTATGGTCCGAGTATTCCGACCATGCTCGGTAATGCGGGCAAAACGCCGATGATCGAAGCGGAACAGTTTGTCCCTATCGAAGCCTATGGAATGGCAGTGTTATCGATTGGCCATTTAACTGGTGATCACAATACTCCAGTGGCTTGGCGTGGACCGAAAGCCACCGGTGCATTGATGCAATTATTTAACCAGACCTTATGGCCAGATCTTGATGTTCTGATGATTGATATGCCACCCGGTACAGGGGATATCCAGTTGACGTTGGCACAGCGCATTCCGGTAACCGGGGCAGTGATTGTCACCACACCACAAAACGTGGCCCTACTCGATGCGACCAAAGGCATTGAACTGTTTAACCGTGTGCAAATTCCGATCATGGGCGTGATTGAAAATATGTCGACCCATATCTGTTCAAATTGTGGTTTTGAAGAACAGATTTTTGGCACAGGCGGTGGAGATAAACTGTCTGAGCAATATCATATTCCATTATTGGGTCGCTTACCTTTAGATGCTGAAATTCGTGAAAATGCCGATGCTGGCACACCTTCAGTCATTGCCGGAGATGATGCAGCCGAAAGCTATATGCTGATTGCAGAAAAAATTGCAGCGCAGCTACCTAAGGCCGAAAAAGATCAGAGCCGAATTTTCTAATTGACCCATTAAATAGAGAGTTCACATATTTAAGCCCTAATTCAAGTTAGGGCTTTTTTATTAATAATTCACGGAAATAAACAGCTTTAAATTAAGAAAATTGACTGAAATGACTGTTGCGTATTGGTTCCCAAAATGGTTTCAAGTGATTGAATTAAATTGATTTAATTCAGTGTGAATTCTGGTTATATGTTCTCTTACAATTATTTTTTTGCAGCATTGACCGAACTATTCTATGCTACGCGGATTAGAGCGAGGTCAAACTATGATTTCATGGTTTTTTATTGGTTTAGTGGCAACCATTCTTTTAACACCAGGCCCAACCAATACCTTATTGGCATCTTCAGGCATACAGGTCGGATTTAAAAAAACATTTCGTTTAATTCCTGCTGAAGCCTTTGGCTATCTGATTGCCATTAGCTTTTGGGGCATTCTGATCGGAAAAATTTCCGTTCATCTTCCGCTTTTGCCGACCATTCTCAAGCTGTTTAGTGCCGGCTATATCCTTTTTCTGGCTGTGAAATTATGGCGCACGGCAGAACTCAGTGAAAATTTTGAAAATGTCTCGATTCGTGCACGAGAACTATTTCTGGCAACCTTGTTAAATCCTAAAGCACTTTTATTTGCTTCAGCGATCTTTCCGGTGATTGTCTGGAAAAGCAGTCAGCACTATGTGACTCATATGTTAGTATTCCTGGTTTTGCTGATTCCGATTGCATTCTTCTGGACTTTCCTCGGCTCAATACTGGCCAGAAAAAACAGTCGCTGGCTCAATCAAAAAAACCTGCAAAAAACCGCATCACTGGTGTTAATGAGCTTTTCGATTCCTTTAAGCTATTCTGCACTTTTAAGTTTATAAGCTGATATCTATCAGCAATTTTTTATCCACTGTGGCTGCAAGCGCTTCACTTATTTTCATTGGGGGCAATTTCAGTTAAAGTACGTCGCAATAACTTGTTCTTAAGATTTTTGGATTATATCAATGGCAATTAAGTCTGATCGTTGGATTCGCGAAATGAGCGAAAAACACGGCATGATTGAACCGTATGCAGAAAACCAGGTACGTTTGGATGAAAATGGTCAAAAGCTGATTTCGTATGGCGTATCGAGCTATGGTTATGACGTGCGTTGTGCACGGGAATTTAAAGTATTTACCAATGTGCATTCTGCAATTGTCGATCCGAAGAACTTTGATGAACGCAGCTTTATTGATATTGAATCGGATGTTTGTATTATTCCACCGAACTCGTTTGCATTGGCCCGTACCATCGAGTATTTCCGTATTCCACGTAATGTACTGACGGTTTGCCTGGGCAAGTCGACTTATGCGCGTTGCGGTATCATTGTCAACGTCACTCCGCTTGAGCCAGAGTGGGAAGGTCATGTAACTTTAGAGTTCTCAAATACCACCAACCTTCCTGCGCGTATTTATGCAGGGGAAGGTGTCGCACAAATGCTATTTTTTGAGTCTGATGAAGTGTGTGAAACGTCATATAAAGATCGTGGCGGAAAATATCAAGGCCAAACTGGCGTTACTTTGCCGAAGACCTAAGCAGTTTAAAATATTGAATAACGGGACTATATGTCCCGTTTATTTTTTTGAGATTTTCATTCATCGGAAACTCAGGTTTTTACTTCAATTGACTTTGGCATCTGTATTAAAAGTCAGCATAATAGATTCCGAATAACCATAAAAAAGATGCAATGCATCATAAAAAACAAAATGTAGCGGCTGGGAAGCTGAAACATAAAGATGCGGAGCATCGGATAAAAAGGAAAGAGTGAGATGACTCAGATAAAAGATCTATTTAAATTTCGCAAAAATTATTTAGCAATGACAATTGGTTTAATCCTGTTGCCTTCTGCGCATGCGATGCAGGAATTATCAGATTCTTCTCTTTCTGACACCACGGGTGAGGGGGTTGCGCTCGTACTTGATGATTTTAAAATGGTGTTTCAAGGCCCTAAAGATATTTCTGCTGGTTCCAGTTATGCCAGAGGTATTGAAAATCCGGGACAGGCGGATACGGGTTTTATTCGCATTATTCCAACTGGTGAAAACTATGAAAAGCTAGGGGAGCGTTTATACGATAAAGTTTATAGCAATACTTACCATAATGCTTATCTAGCTGAACGTGCGAGAATCTATAACCATGTATATGGAGATACGTATGCATCAAGCCGAGATGCTTATATTACAGACAATCGCACCCGCGTAGCGAGTGAAATTACAGCTGAATATGCTGCTAGCTATCGTGGTAGTCTAGTCCAACAATATCTCGATTCACCAATTATGAAACAGGGCAGAGTAAAACTTGAAGTGCGACATAAACCACCTAATTAATTTAAAGGGTTTATGGAGTATATAAAATTGTCATACCATCATCTTAACTTTGAAGATCGTACTGCATTAATGCTTGA
>NZ_VPEC01000066.1:0-8537 GCF_013417355.1 Acinetobacter sp. YH12255 | reverse complement strand
ATGGACGACTCTCAATGAGTTTATTTCGCTATGGTTTAGACTATGTTCAAATGGCGATTCAGCGTTTAATTGGTTTTGGGAAAAAAGAAGAGTTTAAGGAAATTTTGGCAATTTTAAGAAGGCAGAACCCTGATAGGATAAGGGTTCTGTGAAATTTGTCGTGTACAGAGCTCTAAACTGCAAAACACTATACGGGGTCTGACGCTCAGTGGAACGAAAACTCACGTTAAGGGATTTTGGTCATGAGATTATCAAAAAGGATCTTCACCTAGATCCTTTTAAATTAAAAATGAAGTTTTAAATCAATCTAAAGTATATATGAGTAAACTTGGTCTGACAGTTACCAATGCTTAATCAGTGAGGCACCTATCTCAGCGATCTGTCTATTTCGTTCATCCATAGTTGCCTGACTCCCCGTCGTGTAGATAACTACGATACGGGAGGGCTTACCATCTGGCCCCAGTGCTGCAATGATACCGCGAGACCCACGCTCACCGGCTCCAGATTTATCAGCAATAAACCAGCCAGCCGGAAGGGCCGAGCGCAGAAGTGGTCCTGCAACTTTATCCGCCTCCATCCAGTCTATTAATTGTTGCCGGGAAGCTAGAGTAAGTAGTTCGCCAGTTAATAGTTTGCGCAACGTTGTTGCCATTGCTGCAGGCATCGTGGTGTCACGCTCGTCGTTTGGTATGGCTTCATTCAGCTCCGGTTCCCAACGATCAAGGCGAGTTACATGATCCCCCATGTTGTGCAAAAAAGCGGTTAGCTCCTTCGGTCCTCCGATCGTTGTCAGAAGTAAGTTGGCCGCAGTGTTATCACTCATGGTTATGGCAGCACTGCATAATTCTCTTACTGTCATGCCATCCGTAAGATGCTTTTCTGTGACTGGTGAGTACTCAACCAAGTCATTCTGAGAATAGTGTATGCGGCGACCGAGTTGCTCTTGCCCGGCGTCAACACGGGATAATACCGCGCCACATAGCAGAACTTTAAAAGTGCTCATCATTGGAAAACGTTCTTCGGGGCGAAAACTCTCAAGGATCTTACCGCTGTTGAGATCCAGTTCGATGTAACCCACTCGTGCACCCAACTGATCTTCAGCATCTTTTACTTTCACCAGCGTTTCTGGGTGAGCAAAAACAGGAAGGCAAAATGCCGCAAAAAAGGGAATAAGGGCGACACGGAAATGTTGAATACTCATACTCTTCCTTTTTCAATATTATTGAAGCATTTATCAGGGTTATTGTCTCATGAGCGGATACATATTTGAATGTATTTAGAAAAATAAACAAATAGGGGTTCCGCGCACATTTCCCCGAAAAGTGCCACCTGACGTCTAAGAAACCATTATTATCATGACATTAACCTATAAAAATAGGCGTATCACGAGGCCCTTTCGTCTTCAAGAATTTTATAAACCGTGGAGCGGGCAATACTGAGCTGATGAGCAATTTCCGTTGCACCAGTGCCCTTCTGATGAAGCGTCAGCACGACGTTCCTGTCCACGGTACGCCTGCGGCCAAATTTGATTCCTTTCAGCTTTGCTTCCTGTCGGCCCTCATTCGTGCGCTCTAGGATCCTCCGGCGTTCAGCCTGTGCCACAGCCGACAGGATGGTGACCACCATTTGCCCCATATCACCGTCGGTACTGATCCCGTCGTCAATAAACCGAACCGCTACACCCTGAGCATCAAACTCTTTTATCAGTTGGATCATGTCGGCGGTGTCGCGGCCAAGACGGTCGAGCTTCTTCACCAGAATGACATCACCTTCCTCCACCTTCATCCTCAGCAAATCCAGCCCTTCCCGATCTGTTGAACTGCCGGATGCCTTGTCGGTAAAGATGCGGTTAGCTTTTACCCCTGCATCTTTGAGCGCTCTGATCTGAATATCGAGGGACTGCTGGCTGGTTGAGACCCGCGCATAACCAAAAATTCGCATAAAAATGTACCTTAAATCGAATATCAGACACGATGTGTCTATTATGCCAAAATGACGATTTAATGGACACTCAAACGAAGCCGTTTTACTATGTCTGATAATTTATAATATTTCGAACGGTTGCAGTTGTGTTAAAAAAGCCGTCAGGCAGGGAGGCCGATATGCCCGTTGATTTTTTGACCACTGAGCAGGTTGAGAGTTATGGCAGGTTCACTGGCGAACCCGATGAACTTCAGCTGGCGCGTTATTTTCATCTTGATGAAGCGGATAAAGAATTTATCGGGAAAAGCCGGGGTGATCACAATCGACTTGGTATTGCCCTGCAAATCGGGTGTGTGCGTTTTCTGGGCACTTTTCTTACTGACATGAATCATATTCCTTCCGGCGTCCGGCATTTTACCGCCAGACAGCTCGGGATTCGTGATATCACCGTTCTTGCAGAATACGGTCAGAGGGAAAATACCCGCCGTGAGCATGCAGCGCTGATACGTCAGCACTATCAGTATCGTGAATTTGCCTGGCCCTGGACATTTCGCCTTACCCGTCTTTTATATACCCGGAGCTGGATAAGCAACGAACGTCCTGGCCTGCTTTTCGACCTGGCGACAGGGTGGCTTATGCAACATCGTATTATTCTCCCCGGAGCCACCACGCTGACCCGGTTGATTTCAGAGGTAAGGGAAAAGGCGACGTTGCGCCTGTGGAACAAACTGGCACTGATACCGTCAGCCGAACAGCGTTCACAGCTGGAGATGCTGCTGGGGCCAACTGATTGCAGCCGCCTGTCTTTACTGGAATCACTGAAAAAAGGCCCTGTGACCATCAGTGGTCCGGCGTTTAATGAAGCAATTGAACGCTGGAAAACTCTGAACGATTTTGGCCTGCATGCTGAAAACCTGAGTACACTCCCGGCTGTGCGCCTGAAAAATCTCGCACGTTATGCTGGTATGACTTCGGTGTTCAATATTGCCAGGATGTCACCGCAGAAAAGGATGGCGGTTCTGGTTGCCTTTGTCCTTGCATGGGAAACGCTGGCGCTGGATGATGCACTGGACGTTCTGGACGCCATGCTGGCCGTTATCATCCGTGACGCCAGAAAGATTGGGCAGAAAAAACGGCTCCGCTCGCTGAAGGATCTGGATAAATCTGCATTGGCGCTCGCCAGCGCATGTTCGTACTTGCTGAAAGAAGAAACACCGGACGAATCGATTCGTGCTGAGGTGTTCAGCTACATCCCTAGGCAAAAGCTGGCTGAAATCATCACGCTTGTCCGTGAAATTGCCCGGCCCTCAGACGATAATTTTCATGACGAAATGGTGGAGCAGTACGGGCGCGTTCGTCGTTTCCTGCCCCATCTGCTGAATACCGTTAAATTTTCATCCGCACCTGCCGGGGTTACCACTCTGAATGCCTGTGACTACCTCAGCCGGGAGTTCAGCTCACGGCGGCAGTTTTTTGACGACGCACCAACGGAAATCATCAGTCAGTCATGGAAACGGCTGGTGATTAACAAGGAAAAACATATCACCCGAAGGGGATACACGCTCTGCTTTCTCAGTAAACTGCAGGATAGTCTGAGACGGAGGGATGTCTACGTTACCGGCAGTAACCGGTGGGGAGATCCTCGTGCAAGATTACTACAGGGTGCTGACTGGCAGGCAAATCGGATTAAGGTTTATCGTTCTTTGGGGCACCCGACAGACCCGCAGGAAGCAATAAAATCTCTGGGCCATCAGCTTGATAGTCGTTACAGACAGGTTGCTGCACGTCTTGGCGAAAATGAGGCTGTCGAACTCGATGTTTCTGGCCCGAAGCCCCGGTTGACAATTTCTCCCCTCGCCAGTCTTGATGAGCCGGACAGTCTGAAACGACTGAGCAAAATGATCAGTGATCTGCTCCCTCCGGTGGATTTAACGGAGTTGCTGCTCGAAATTAACGCCCATACCGGATTTGCTGATGAGTTTTTCCATGCCAGTGAAGCCAGTGCCAGAGTTGATGATCTGCCCGTCAGCATCAGCGCCGTGCTGATGGCTGAAGCCTGCAATATCGGTCTGGAACCACTGATCAGATCAAATGTTCCTGCACTGACCCGACACCGGCTGAACTGGACAAAAGCGAACTATCTGCGGGCTGAAACTATCACCAGCGCTAATGCCAGACTGGTTGATTTTCAGGCAACGCTGCCACTGGCACAGATATGGGGTGGAGGAGAAGTGGCATCTGCAGATGGAATGCGCTTTGTTACGCCAGTCAGAACAATCAATGCCGGACCGAACCGCAAATACTTTGGTAATAACAGAGGGATCACCTGGTACAACTTTGTGTCCGATCAGTATTCCGGCTTTCATGGCATCGTTATACCGGGGACGCTGAGGGACTCTATCTTTGTGCTGGAAGGCCTTCTGGAACAGGAGACCGGGCTGAATCCAACCGAAATTATGACCGATACGGCAGGTGCCAGCGATCTTGTCTTTGGCCTTTTCTGGCTGCTGGGATACCAGTTTTCTCCACGCCTGGCTGATGCCGGTGCTTCGGTTTTCTGGCGAATGGACCATGATGCCGACTATGGCGTGCTGAATGATATTGCCAGAGGGCAATCAGATCCCCGAAAAATAGTCCTTCAGTGGGACGAAATGATCCGGACCGCAGGCTCCCTGAAGCTGGGCAAAGTACAGGCCTCAGTGCTGGTCCGTTCATTGCTGAAAAGTGAACGTCCCTCCGGACTGACTCAGGCAATCATTGAAGTGGGGCGCATCAACAAAACGCTGTATCTGCTTAATTATATTGATGATGAAGATTACCGCCGGCGCATTCTGACCCAGCTTAATCGGGGAGAAAGCCGTCATGCAGTTGCCAGAGCCATCTGTCACGGTCAAAAAGGTGAGATAAGAAAACGATATACCGACGGTCAGGAAGATCAGTTGGGAGCTCTGGGGCTGGTCACTAACGCCGTCGTGTTATGGAACACTATTTATATGCAGGCAGCTCTGGATCATCTCCGGGCGCAGGGTGAAACACTGAATGATGAAGATATCGCACGCCTCTCCCCGCTTTGCCACGGACATATCAATATGCTCGGCCATTATTCCTTCACGCTGGCAGAACTGGTGACCAAAGGTCATCTGAGACCATTAAAAGAGGCGTCAGAGGCAGAAAACGTTGCTTAACGTGAGTTTTCGTTCCACTGAGCGTCAGACCCCCATTAAGGGCACTGAATATGGCGTTGGCTTTACGCAAACCACCACCGGGTTGTATTCAACACACAGACCGTGGGAGCCAATATTGCGCTCATGAATATCAAAAGCTACTGCTCAAACATCAATTGCTGCCGTCCATGAGCGGGAAAGGCAATTGTTTTGATAACTCCGCAGTAGAAAGCTTCTTTAAATCATTAAAGGCTGAGTTGATTTGGCGCAGACACTGGCAAACAAGGCGAGATATTGAGATTGCAATCTTCGAATATATAAATGGCTTTTATAATCCACGCCGAAGACATTCAACACTCGGCTGGAAATCGCCGGTGGCATTTGAGAAAAAAGCCGCTTAAAATGAGAGATAGACCGGAACACAACCGGTGCAAGTCCATAGCAACTCGTTTCTTTTCGCAGGTTGAGCCACCTCCGCGCTTCATCAGAAAACTGAAGGAACCTCCATTGAATCGAACTAATATTTTTTTTGGTGAATCGCATTCTGACTGGTTGCCTGTCAGAGGCGGAGAATCTGGTGATTTTGTTTTTCGACGTGGTGACGGGCATGCCTTCGCGAAAATCGCACCTGCTTCCCGCCGCGGTGAGCTCGCTGGAGAGCGTGACCGCCTCATTTGGCTCAAAGGTCGAGGTGTGGCTTGCCCCGAGGTGATCAACTGGCAGGAGGAACAGGAGGGTGCATGCTTGGTGATAACGGCAATTCCGGGAGTACCGGCGGCTGATCTGTCTGGAGCGGATTTGCTCAAAGCGTGGCCGTCAATGGGGCAGCAACTTGGCGCTGTTCACAGCCTATCGGTTGATCAATGTCCGTTTGAGCGCAGGCTGTCGCGAATGTTCGGACGCGCCGTTGATGTGGTGTCCCGCAATGCCGTCAATCCCGACTTCTTACCGGACGAGGACAAGAGTACGCCGCAGCTCGATCTTTTGGCTCGTGTCGAACGAGAGCTACCGGTGCGGCTCGACCAAGAGCGCACCGATATGGTTGTTTGCCATGGTGATCCCTGCATGCCGAACTTCATGGTGGACCCTAAAACTCTTCAATGCACGGGTCTGATCGACCTTGGGCGGCTCGGAACAGCAGATCGCTATGCCGATTTGGCACTCATGATTGCTAACGCCGAAGAGAACTGGGCAGCGCCAGATGAAGCAGAGCGCGCCTTCGCTGTCCTATTCAATGTATTGGGGATCGAAGCCCCCGACCGCGAACGCCTTGCCTTCTATCTGCGATTGGACCCTCTGACTTGGGGTTGATGTTCATGCCGCCTGTTTTTCCTGCTCATTGGCACGTTTCGCAACCTGTTCTCATTGCGGACACCTTTTCCAGCCTCGTTTGGAAAGTTTCATTGCCAGACGGGACTCCTGCAATCGTCAAGGGATTGAAACCTATAGAAGACATTGCTGATGAACTGCGCGGGGCCGACTATCTGGTATGGCGCAATGGGAGGGGAGCAGTCCGGTTGCTCGGTCGTGAGAACAATCTGATGTTGCTCGAATATGCCGGGGAGCGAATGCTCTCTCACATCGTTGCCGAGCACGGCGACTACCAGGCGACCGAAATTGCAGCGGAACTAATGGCGAAGCTGTATGCCGCATCTGAGGAACCCCTGCCTTCTGCCCTTCTCCCGATCCGGGATCGCTTTGCAGCTTTGTTTCAGCGGGCGCGCGATGATCAAAACGCAGGTTGTCAAACTGACTACGTCCACGCGGCGATTATAGCCGATCAAATGATGAGCAATGCCTCGGAACTGCGTGGGCTACATGGCGATCTGCATCATGAAAACATCATGTTCTCCAGTCGCGGCTGGCTGGTGATAGATCCCGTCGGTCTGGTCGGTGAAGTGGGCTTTGGCGCCGCCAATATGTTCTACGATCCGGCTGACAGAGACGACCTTTGTCTCGATCCTAGACGCATTGCACAGATGGCGGACGCATTCTCTCGTGCGCTGGACGTCGATCCGCGTCGCCTGCTCGACCAGGCGTACGCTTATGGGTGCCTTTCCGCAGCTTGGAACGCGGATGGAGAAGAGGAGCAACGCGATCTAGCTATCGCGGCCGCGATCAAGCAGGTGCGACAGACGTCATACTAGATATCAAGCGACTTCTCCTATCCCCTGGGAACACATCAATCTTACCGGAGAATATCGTTGGCCAAAGCCTTAGCGTAGGATTTCGCCCTCTCCCGCAAACGACCCCAATTT
This sequence comes from Acinetobacter sp. YH12255, assembly GCF_013417355.1. NCBI lineage: Bacteria > Pseudomonadati > Pseudomonadota > Gammaproteobacteria > Moraxellales > Moraxellaceae > Acinetobacter > Acinetobacter sp. YH12255. The sequence goes on along the minus strand of NZ_VPEC01000066.1, from coordinate 1,192 downwards.
GATAAAGAACATTGTATGAAATAAAAAAGAGAAAATCATAAATATTTGAAAAATAATAATAAATAAAATTGGCATGCAAGTTGCAATAATCTTATGGAGAATATGAGGATTTTGGTATGCAGCAACTCAATGTAGAACAGCCTCCTTGCTTTATTCATGTTACAGGGACTCAGCGTGACAAATATATCGAATTTGAATTTTCGATAGGTGATCCAGAGTTAGCTGTAGAAATGATTATGCCAGTCAAGGCTTTTGAAGAATTCTGCGCACACCATCAAGTACAGCACCTAAGTACGGATGATTTTGCAAAGATTGAATATGACCGCATGAAGTGGCGATTTGGACAGGCCGGTATTAGAGAATAAAAACTCTAGTCTTTATTAAAAAATCAGGAAGATTTATATGCAAATTGATATTAAAACATCTTCAGTTAAGCCTTTAAGAAATACTTATGCTTATATTGAAAAAAGATTTGGTGATAAACCAGCTTCACGTTATCAAGAAGCGACCTACGATATTCAGGAAGAAATTAATTTTCATTACAAACCTTTATGGCAGCCTGAATTTGATCTTTACGATAAGGGCCGTACTGTAATCCAAATGAAAGATTGGTACGTGCTTAAAGATCCTCGTCAATTTTATTATGGGGCTTATACCCAAACTCGAGCTAAACAACAAGAGATTTTAGAAAGTAATTTTACGCTTGTTGAAAAACACGATTTATTAAGAAATATTTCTGAAGAAATTCTAAACAAAGTAACGAAATTACTACTCCCACTTTATTGTAAACAAGACATTTTTATCTTTTATATTCAATGGCTTATTTTCCTGCTAATTGGTAATACCATGAAAAATACCATGCTCAGAAAAGGCTTAACAATATTTTGAAAAATTGCCTACTGAGCGCTGCCGCACAGCTCCATAGGCCGCTTTCCTGGCTTTGCTTCCAGATGTATGCTCTTCTGCTCCTGCAGCTAATGGATCACCGCAAACAGGTTACTCGCCTGGGGATTCCCTTTCGACCCGAGCATCCGTATGAGACTCATGCTCGATTATTATTATTATACTCTGTACACGACAAATTTCACAGAACCCTTATCCTATCAGGATTCTGCTTTCTTAAAATTGCCAAAATTTCCTTAAACTCTTCTTTTTTCCCAAAACCAATTAAACGCTGAATCGCCATTTGAAC